>JAQBNL010000001.1 GCA_028288585.1 Chitinophagaceae bacterium
ACTCCACAGCAAACTATTAATGAGTTGCTTGTTGATTATGCACTGCAGGGAAAGTTAGTGGTGCGTTTAAAAGGTGGTGATGTTTCAATTTTTTCCAATATTATGGATGAGCTGAAAACGCTCGTTGCTAATAATATTCCTTATGAGATTGTTCCTGGTGTTACTGCTGCTTTAGGTGCTGCTGCTTATGCAGGCATTCCGCTCACTGCCAGAGGTTATGCAACTGCTGTACGTTTTCTCACCTATTATAAATCAGATGTTGTAACGGATGAATACTGGAAAGAGCTGGCCAATACTAATGATACATTGATTTTTTATATGTCATCTGAAACCCTGCATAAAGTTGTTGATAGACTAAGAGCAAATAATATTTCAGCAGATAAATTACTTGCAGTAATCGAACAGGCAACAACGCCATTTCAAAAAGTACACGTAAGTAATTTGTATGAATATGAAGCGAATTTAAAAGGCCAGTCTTTCATCTCTCCTTCGCTTGTTATAATTGGAAAGGTAGTGTCGTTGCATGAACAGTTTGGATGGCTTGCCAATAGCAACAGCAGCGAGTATTATTTTAAACCCGTAGAACAGTTCATCGAAAAAATAAAATTAAGTGCATAGTAATCCGCAACCATATTATTCATTAAAACAATTGGTGCTGTATTTTTTAAAACTCGGTACTACGGGTTTTGGCGGGCCTGTTGCTTTAGTAGGATATATGCACCGTGATTTGGTAGAACAAAAAAAATGGATCACCGAAGATGATTATAAAGAAGGATTGGCATTAGCGCAATTGGCGCCGGGTCCCCTGGCAGCACAACTGGCTATCTATTTAGGATATGTAAAATATAGAATTACCGGTGCAACCCTTGCGGGGCTTGCATTTGTGTTACCCTCTTTTGTAATGGTAGTATTATTAGGAATGGCTTACTTGCATTATGGGGGGTTACCATGGATGCAGGCAGTGTTTTATGGTATCAGCGCAAGCGTGATAGGTATTATTGCATTTAGTTCTTATAAACTAACAAATAAATCTATTGGCAGAAATGTATGGTTATGGATAATTTTTGCAGCCGCCGCAGCCCTTACAATTATTACAAAAACAGAAAACATCTGGTTTTTTATTGGAGCAGGAATTTTTTACTGGCTGATAAAAGCTCCGCCAAAATTTAAATCAACATTAAACACTGCTATTCTTTTACCAATGGTTTTTTTACAGGTGTTAACTCTTGATATAGCAAATGAAAAATTGTGGAAGATATTTTTATTTTTTGTCAAGGCTGGTGCATTTGTATTCGGCAGCGGGCTCGCTATCGTTCCGTTTTTATATGGCGGTGTTGTAAAAGAATTTGCCTGGCTGAATGAACAACAGTTTCTTGATGCAGTGGCTGTAGCAATGATCACACCCGGGCCTGTTGTTATCACAGTTGGGTTTATCGGTTACCTGGTAGCAGGATTTCCCGGCGCTGCGGTGGCTGCATTAGCTACATTTCTTCCCTGTTACCTGTTCACTATTTTGCCTGCGCCATATTTTAAAAAGTATGGTAAGAATCCGGCAATAAAAGCATTTGTAGAAGGTGTTACTGCAGCTGCTATTGGCGCTATAGCAGGCGCTGTGATAATACTGGGGCAGCGCTCTCTTATTGATATACCAACAATAATCATTGCAGCAATTACTGTTTTGGCTTTGTGGAAGATAAAAAAATTGAAAGAGCCATATATCATTTTGATTGCGGCTGTAACCGGATTACTGATAAAAAATAATTTGTTTAACTGATGCTGGAAGAAAATAAATTAAAAACATTACTAAATCTTATAGGCAACTCTACTGGCGAAGAGCTTGTATGGATGAATGAATACCTGAATGATATTGTATCAAAGCAATCATCAAAAGATGAACAGCCGGTTGCAAAGAACGGAGTAAATAAAATTACGATCGCCTACGGAACGGAAACAGGTAATTCAAAAAAGCTGGCTACTGAGTTTGCGGCAAAAGCAAAGAAGCAGGGCATCCATGCTAAGGTGCAAAGCCTTGAGCAATACCGTTTGAATGACCTTCCCAAAGAAGAATATTTTTTAGCGGTGATAAGTACACATGGTGATGGGGAACCACCTGCTGCTGCAAAAAAGTTTTATGACCATGTACACCAGAATGGATTTAAACTGGAGAAATTAAAATACAGTGTGCTTGCATTAGGAGATACATCCTATCCATTATTTTGCAAAGCCGGGGAAGATGTGGATGAGCAACTGAATAAGCTTGGAGGAAAGCGTATAGCCCCTTTACAAAAATGTGATATTGATTTTGATACAGAAGCTGAAGAATGGTTCTCAAATATTTTCAGATCATTAAATGGTGATAGTCCCGTAACAGCTCCGTCACATTCAATTCCCAAAAGATCAACAGGCAAAAAAAATTACACCGGCACATTACTTACACATGTTAACCTTAATGACAGGGGTTCTGCAAAGGAAACGTATCATATAGAAATTACCGCAGAAGAGGTGACCTACCTGCCTGGCGATTCTATTGGTATCATTCCAGAAAATGATAAAATAATTGTTGAAAAAATAATTGCAGTAACCCGAATTGATGCAACAACAAATATTGATTATAAAGATGAGTTGATTTCTGTGTATGATCTGTTGCATAAAAAATTAAATATAGTTTACCTGCCCGAACGTGTGGTGAAACATTATGCATCTGTTGTTAAAAAAAATATTCCAGTAAAAAGAATTGACCTGTTAGAATTGGTGAAAGCTTATCCTGTAAAAGATTCAGATCAATTTTTAGAGGTTGTCAAAATCTTAGAGCCTATAGCGCCCCGCTTATATTCTATTGCATCTTCACCAGAGGCTCATTCAGGTGAAGTGCACATAACTGTTGCCAAAAATTCTTTTAAAGTAGAAAATGAAACAAAATATGGGCTGGCTTCTGAGTTCCTTTCACATTTTAATGTAGATGATCAACTGAAATTTTATATACATCCCAACAACCAGTTCCGTTTGCCTGAAGAGGATAAAAATATAGTCATGATCGGACCGGGAACTGGCATTGCACCTTTCCGTTCTTTCATTGCAGAAAGAGATGCGACAGGCGCAACAGGAAAGAGCTGGCTCTTTTTTGGGGAACAACATTTTACAACCGACTTCCTTTACCAGACAGAAATACAAAACTGGTTTGAGACGGGTGTACTTACAAAAGTAAACACAGCTTTTTCAAGAGATCAGCCTGAAAAAATTTATGTGCAGCATAAAATGCTTCAGCATGGCGCTGAATTTTTTGAATGGCTGCAGGCAGGAAGTTATGTATATGTATGCGGCACTAAAGAGCCGATGAGTGTTGATGTAGAACAAACATTATTACAGATAATAGAACAGTTTGGCGACAGGTCGAAGGAAGAAGCAGTAAAGTATCTTGATGATATGAAGGAAGATGGAAGATATATTAAGGATGTGTATTAAATATGAACTGGGATTTTTAGGATTTGTGGGATGTTGATGAAGTAAAATAAATAATAGAAGATAATAAATAAAGTTTAGGAAACATGACGGATAAAAATTTATCACCCATCGAAAAGATCAAAACTGAAAGCGATGGGCTCCGGGGCACTATTGCAGAAAGTTTGCAGGATGAAATTACAGGAGCCATTCGGGAAGACGACCAGTCCCTGATAAAATTTCATGGCATGTACCAGCAGGATGATCGTGACCGCCGTGAAGAAAGAGCAGAAAAAAAATTGGACCGCCTGTACAGTTTTATGATACGGCTTCGTTTGCCCGGGGGTTTTTTAACGGCTGAGCAATGGATAGCCATGCATGAAATTGCAGGTGAAAATTCAACCGGCGTAATTAAAATAACAACACGCCAAACTGTTCAACTGCACGGAATTTTAAAATCAAAAATAAAGCCTACCATACAAGCTTTTAATGCTGCAAAGCTTGATTCAATTGCTACCTGTGGCGACATTAACCGCAATGTATTGTGCAGCGCTCATCCAAAGCAGTCAAATATTCATTCCGAAATATTTGCTTATGCTGATAAGATAAGTACGCTGCTTATGCCCAAAACAAGGGCATGGTACGAGATATGGCTTGATGAAGAAAAAGTGCTGGATAAAAAAGAGGAAGAAGATCCATTGTACCAGGAAAGGTATATGCCACGCAAATTCAAGATTGGAATTGCTATCCCTCCAAATAATGATGTGGATGTTTTTGGAAATGATATTGGCCTGATCGCCATCATTGAAAATGATAAACTGAAAGGATTCAACATAGCCATTGGTGGTGGCTTATCAACTACACATGGCAATCCTGAAACGTATGCAAGGCTGGGAACAGTAATTGGTTTTGCTGACAGTGAAGAAAAAACATTGAAAGCTATTTACGAGATACTTACTGTGCAAAGAGATTATGGAAACCGGAGCGACAGGAAGCTGGCAAGATTAAAATACACGGTTGACCGGTTAGGTGCTGACTGGTTTAAAGAAGAAGTGGAAAAGCGTGCAGGTTTTAAACTGGAAGAAGCAAGACCTTACACATTCACCAGCCGGCGTGATTATTATGGCTGGGAACAAAATCATGAAGGCTTGTGGTATTACACAGTTTTTGTTGAGAACGGCAGGATACTGGATGACGAAAATGTTGCATTAAAATCTGCATTACTTGCCGTAGCTAAAACAGGTAAAGTAAATTTTCGTTTTACTGCCAATCAAAAAGTAATTATCAGTGATATAAATGAGAATGATAAAGAAACGATAGACAAAATATTAAGGCAATATAAAATTATTGAGCATACGGATAATGCCTCTCCTGTTCGTAAAAATGCAATGGCCTGTGTTGCTTTACCTACCTGCCCTCTGGCATTGGCAGAGGCACAGCGTTATATGCCTTCGCTGATCACTAAAATTGAATCATTACTTGCAAAACATGAATTGAGTGATGAAGAAATTATTATCAGGATGACAGGCTGCCCTAATGGTTGTGCAAGGTCATACATTGCAGAGATAGGCTTTGTGGGAACAGCTTTGGGCAAATACAATTTGCATTTGGGAGGAGACCATGAAGGAACACGTTTGAATAAAATATATAAAGAGAGTTTAGAGGAGCCGGAAATTCTAACAGAGCTTGACGGGCTGTTTGCATCTTTTAAAAATGAAAGGAATTCAAATGAATCCTTCGGAGATTTCACCATGCGCAAACAGCTTATTTAATCCATTAAAAACTTTTGTTGAAAATTATTTTAAAAAAAATGGAAAGAAAAATTTAAATAGTCTACAAAATTAGTAGGGAATGTATTATGTTTGCACAGAATTAAACAATAACTGATATTTCTCTCTGTAATTGAGGGAAATTTTTTTAAATAAATAGTCTACAATTTTTATAGACTAAAAATAAAAATGATAGTAAACTCCAAATACCGATGTTGTTTTTTAATGCTTTCTTTTTAAGAAACCAAAGCAGTATGTAATTAATCAATCAGAAAAATAGAAAATAAATCATAACAATAGAAACAACAATCATGAAACAATTATTATTATCCTTATTCTTTTTTATTCCCTTATTCGCATTTGCGCAATTAAATGGCGCTCTCATTTTGAGCGGCCGGGTGGTGGGTGAAAGCCATGAAGGCATTGCCTCAGCAAGCATAACCGTTAAAGGTTTATCCATCGGTACTACAACAGACTCTACCGGAAAATTTTCGCTTGTAATAAATCAGAAATTTCCTTTCACGCTGGTTATTAGTTCCGTAGGGTTTTCACCACAGGAGCTTGAAATTAAAAATGCCACTTCAAAGCTTTCGATACAATTAACCAGCCAGGCATTTCTTGCAAATGAAGTGGTGGTGACTGCCAGCCGCACATCAGAAAAAATAATGAGGTCACCGGTAAGTATTGAAAAACTAAATATCCGTGCGTTAAAAGAAACACCGGCTGCATCTTTTTATGATGCATTAGGTAATGTGAAAGGCGTGCAATTAACTACTTCTTCCATCACCTTTAAAGTTCCTAATACACGGGGCTTCAATATCCCTAACAACTTTCGCTTTATGCAATTGGTTGATGGGATAGATATGCAGGCTGCAACATTAGGTGTACCGCTTGGCAATGCGATAGGTCCTACAGAACTGGATATACAAAGTATAGAAATAACACCCGGCGCTGCATCAGCTTTATATGGAATGAATGCAATCAATGGGATGTCAAATCTCCTAACCAAAGATCCTTTTACAACACAGGGACTAAGTTTTTTTCAACGCACAGGAGTAAACCATGTAGATGGCATTGATCATACTCCGGGCCTTCTTACTGAAACAGCGATACGGTATGCAAAAGCATTCAATAATAAATTCGCTTTTAAAATAAATGCAGGTTACCTGCAGGCAGTAGATTGGATATCCAATACAAGGTTAGATCAAAATCCAAATAATAAGATCACTGCTAATCCTTCCTATCCTGTATTGAATGGAGATAATAATATAGTTTTTGATGGATGGAATAAATATGGAGATGATGCTTTGGCTGGAAGCAATACAGTTTCTGTTGGTGGTTTAACTATTGATGGCGTTAGCAACAGAACCTTAACTGTTGCCCGAACAGGTTATTGGGAGAAGGACCTTGTTGACCCAAAAGTTGATAATTTAAAATTTGATGCCGCCTTAGTATATAAGATCAGTCCAACTACACAATTAACGTATACATACCGCATAGGAAAAATGGATGGTGTTTTCCAGAGAGGAAATAAAATAAAACTTGACAATGTTATAGTGCAAAATCACCAGCTGGAATTAAAAGGTTCCAACTTCACCATTAAAGCATATACATCAAAAGAGAATTCCGGTGATTCTTATAACGTAAAACCTTTGGCTGATAATTTAGATCTTTATTCAGGTGGCAGTGCAAGTGTGTGGGGAGCAAAATACAAAGCAGCCTTAAATACTTATGCTGCTAACAATGGCGGCGCATTAACTTCAGCCAACCTTGCAGCAGCAACACAATTTGCACGGCAGCAAGCTGACTTTAGCAGGGTTGAACCCGGCACAGAGCGTTTTAATATTGTAAAAGATTCTATCATAAAAATTAATAACTGGGATATTAAATCCAGCGCAATTCCTAACGCACCAATAACAGGTGGTGCAGCCTTAATACAAAAAAGCAATTTATATCATATCGAGGGACAATTGGATCTTACTAAACAGGTAAAATATTTCAACCTGCTGGTTGGCGGTGATGCCCGAGTGTATGAATTAATTCCTGATGGAAATAATTTTGTTGATTTTAAACGCCCTATTGCCGAAAGAAATTTGCCTTTGGCAGATGGAAGTTTTGGAAGCAATACTTACTATAAAAAATTCGGCGCTTTTGTACAATTGACAAAAACATTTTTTGATGAGAAATTAAAATTATGGGGCTCATTGCGTGCAGATTATAATCCTGAATTTACTGCAAAGCTAACACCCCGCCTTGCAGCCGTGTACACTGCAAATGAAAAACATAATTTCCGTTTTACTTTTCAACAGGGCTATCGTTTTCCCGCCTTGTTCGAGGCTTTATCGTATGTAAATAATGGAAGGGTAAAACGTGTTGGCATTTTACCAATTATTAATGAAGGATTAGGTTACCGCGATAATAGCTATACCCAGTCATCAGTGGCGCAATTTAATGCAGCCGTAAAACTGGCGGGCAATACAGATGCAGCAGCGTTGGCCAACAGGAATTTATTAGTACCCGGCGCTTTACCTGATGGCAGGCCTGAAGGAATTAATTCATTTGAAGTAGGTTATAAAAGCGTTTTATTCAATAATAAATTATTTATTGATATAGATGCATACACAAATGTTTATGATGGTTTCCTGGGGCAGGTGCAGGTATTCGTTCCGATAGGAGAAACCATAGGTTCAGATGCATCCGTGATCGCAATGATAGACAGGAACCGTGATGCAACAACAGCAAGCGGCGGCAATGCAGCGAGCAAAGGGCAGGAACGCTATAGGGTTTACACCAATGCAAAAAATAAGTACACTACTTACGGTTCATCATTAGGACTAACATATAATTTTTATAAAACATTTACTATATCAGGTAATCTGAATTATAATAAGATCAAAAATGTTTCAAATCCTGATCTGTTTATTACAGGATTCAATACACCAGACTGGACCTCGAACTTATCAATTGGTAACAGGGCGCTCACAAAAAATGTTGGGTTTAATATCGTATGGAAATGGCAGAACAGTTTCCTCTGGGAAAGTCCTTTGGTAACAGGTGAAATAGACGCTATTAACAATATTGATGCACAGGTTACTTATAGGTTGCCCGTTGTAAAAGCTACTATCAAACTGGGGGGTACTAATGTTTTAAATAACAGGCATATTCAGTATGCAGGTGGCCCAACAATCGGCGCATTATATTATGCCGCTATTACGCTTGATGGTTTATTTAGTAAATAGTTTATAATGAGGAAGCGTATTTTTTGTTTTGTAATAATGATGAGCAGCGTTGCATTTGCCTTTTGCCAAAGTGTAAAAAGCAAAGAGCATTTACAACAATTATGGTTTGGATATTTTAATCAAACAAGGTTTAGTAATAAGTGGGGACTGTGGGTTGATTTGCATTTGAGAACCAAGGAAGATTTTACAAATGATCTTTCACAAAGTATTATCAGGCTGGGAGTAACGTATTACATCAATGATGTAACAAAGCTTACTGCAGGCTATGCTTATGTAAATCATTTTCCCCAGGATAATCACAAAGAAATATCACAGCCGGAACATCGTGGCTGGCAGCAAATACAGTGGCATACTAAGTATGGTAAAAAAAGAATGATGCAATGGATACGGCTGGAAGAAAAATACAGGCATAAGATCCTGAATGATTCAACCTTAGCAGATGGATATAGTTTTAATTATAAGCTGCGGTATAATTTGTGGTACGAAATTCCATTAAGCAAAAAAGGAATTGTACAGGGTTCTTTATCTTTTATTGCCAATGATGAGGTGCATATTAACTTCGGAAAACAAATAGTAAATAATTATTTTGATCAGAATCGTTTCTTCATTGGATTTAAATACC
This sequence comes from Chitinophagaceae bacterium, assembly GCA_028288585.1. Taxonomy (GTDB): domain Bacteria; phylum Bacteroidota; class Bacteroidia; order Chitinophagales; family Chitinophagaceae; genus Ginsengibacter. The sequence continues at coordinate 9,069 of JAQBNL010000001.1, forward strand.
AAACCAACGCTCATGATAATTTACAGGCAGGGTATATGAATTTATTTCAACAATTGCCTGCAGGTAACAGGTATAAAAATATAAATGCGATCCGGTTCTTCTATTTTCATAATCTTGATCTGCGCAGGAAGAAGTAATTTAGATGAGATGTGGAAATATTTATTGAAGAATTATTATTGAATGCTTTGATCTTAAATATATGAGTGAAAATAAAAATGCCGAAGTAGAGCTAAAGCAAATCGAAGACTCCGAAACTGAGAATAATTTATTCCCGGTTTTTTTAAAGCTGGAAAAACTTCGGCTGCTTATCATTGGGGGTGGAAAAGTTGCTTTGGAAAAACTGCATACAGTATTACACAATTCACCGGCAACAAAAGTTACAATGGTTGCTATTGAATTCGCAGAGCCTACCCGTAATGCAGCAACTCATCATGAAAATGTGGAATTGATCGAAAGAGCTTATAAAACCTCAGACCTTGACAATGCTGATGTAATAATAATTGCTGTTGATGACTCCTTAACCAGCGAACAGATACGCAACGATGCCCATGAAAAAAGTAAACTGGTAAATGTTGCCGATAAACCTGAGCTGTGTGATTTTTATCTCGGCTCAATTGTAAAGAAAGGCAATCTGAAAATTGCTATTTCAACAAACGGTAAATCTCCCACCATAGCCAAGCGCTTAAAAGAAACATTCAACGACCTGCTGCCGGAAGAACTTGATGAAGTGCTGAATAACATGGAAGGAATAAGAAATAAAATGAAAGGCGATTTTGCGACCAAAGTGAATAAGCTTAATAAAATCACCAAAGCGCTTAGTACAACAAACGGTACTGAAACTTCTACAGGTGAAAAGCGCTGGCGCAGGATCGCCACGTATTCAGTACTTGCATTCTTATTTATGTTGTTAGGGCATATTGTATTGTCATACATTCCTTTTCATGATCTGCAAAACAGTTTTGTAAATATGACAAAAGATCTTGACAAGCATTTTTACATTATGATAATTGCAGGCTTTGTTGCGCAGATGATAGATGGTGCATTGGGTATGGGTTACGGCGTTACCTGTACTACGTTTCTTTTATCAATTGGCATAAACCTGCCTGCCATAAGCGGAAGCATTCATACAGCAGAAATGTTTTCCAGCGCCGCTTCCGGATACAGCCATTATAAATTCGGTAATGTAAATAAAAAATTATTTAAGGCATTGCTTATCCCCGGCATATTAGGCGCCGTTATTGGTGCATGGCTATTATCAAAATATGGCGATGAGTACTCTCAATATATCCGCCCCATATTAGCATCTTATACATTACTGTTAGGTTTAAGAATATTATTGAATGCTTTTAAAAAGAACAGGATCCCCAAAAAAGTAAAACGGGTTGGATGGCTGGCCGGTGCCGGCGGATTTTTAGATTCGTTTGGCGGTGGCGGCTGGGGGCCATTAGTTACCAGTACACTCATCTCAAAAGGGCGCACACCTAAATATGTGATAGGAACAGTAAGCATCACAGAATTTTTTGTTACGCTGGCAAGTGCAATAACATTCTTCTCATTAATTGGCCTTAGCCACTGGCAGGTTATAATTGGTTTAATAATAGGAGGCGTTACTGCAGCGCCATTAGCGGCACGGCTTGCGGGTAAGCTGCCCCTTAAAACCATGTTCATCTCCGTTGGAGCATTGGTTATAATATGGAGTGTAAGGATATTATTGAAGTCATTAGGCGTATTTTAAATTACGATGATTGGAAAAAGTGGCCTCCGATGAATTATCTTTGCTTCCAAATTATTCTCAATGGTCACAATAGAAGTCAATAGAAAGAGCGGAGATTTTGGCTTTGAAGCTAAAGATGCCAATGGACATGTTGTTCGCTTAGATACCAGCGATGAAACTGGAGGAATTAATTTCGGTGTTCGCCCTATGCAGTCATTGCTAATGGGTTTAGGCGGATGCAGCGGCATTGATATCGTTTCTATCTTAAAAAAACAGCGGCTCACTATTGAGGAATTTTCCATGAAAATACAGGGAGAAAGGGAAAAAGGAAAAGAACCATCCTTATGGGAATCTGTTCATATTGATTTTGAATTGAAAGGAAATATGGATAAGGATAAAGCAGAAAGAGCCTGTGCATTATCCATCAATAAATATTGTTCTGTTGCTGAAACATTGCGACGCTCAGGAACAAAGATAACCTGGAGTGTAATTGTGAATAAAGACTAAAGTATTCTCTAATCATGGCTTTAGCCCAAAGCAAGTGAGAAAGAAGTGAGAAAAAAAATAGTAATCGAAATAAAAAAATAATTAATGAAGCTTCACCCTATAACAAAAGCAATAAGAACACAAACAGAACGGACCAATGAAGGCGAGCATTCTACACCCTTATTTGTAACAAGCAGTTTTTGTTTTGATAACGCGGAAGAAATGAGAGCAGCGTTTGCAGATGAAACGGATGATAATATTTACAGCCGCTTCAGTAATCCTAACGTAACCGAGTTTATAAATAAAATGGTTGAACTGGAAGGCGCCGAAGCCGGTGTTGCCACTGCAACAGGGATGAGCGCTGTGTTTGCAACTTTTATGGCGCTATTAAAAAAGGGCGATCATCTTTTATCATGTAATGCAGTTTTTGGAAGTACCCATAATATCATAAAAAAATATTTACCTAATTATGGTATTGAATGCAGTTACGTTAGCGCAGATAAACCCGAAGAATGGGAAGCCGCTATCCGGCCAAATACAAAAATGATCTACCTCGAAACGCCTACCAATCCGGGCCTTGATATTGTTGATCTTGAATTTGTTTCGGCTCTTGCCAAAAAACATAATCTTATTTTAAATGTTGATAATTGTTTTGCTACACCATTAAACCAGCGTCCAATTGATTATGGTGCACACATTGTTTTGCATTCGGCAACTAAATGGATCGATGGACAGGGAAGAGTGCTGGGAGGTGTAATAGTGGGTGATAAAAAACTGATACAGGATATTTATTTGTTTGTACGAAATACAGGGCCCTCCTTATCACCGTTTAATGCATGGATACTAAGTAAGAGTTTGGAAACACTTGATGTACGCCTGGAACGCCATGCAAAAAATGCATTGCAAATTGCTTCGGCTTTAGAGAGTCATCCAAAAATATCGTGGCTGAAATATCCTTATTTACCAGGTCATCCGCAGTATGATATTGCAGTTAAGCAAATGAAAAACGGCGGCGGTGTAGTTTGCTTTGAATTAAAAGGCGGACTGGAAAGTGGTAGGAATTTTTTGAACAGTCTTGAGATGTTATCGGTTACTGCAAACCTGGGTGATACAAGAAGTATTGCTTCTCACCCGGCAAGCACAACACATGGCAAGCTTACTGAAGAAGAAAGACTGGAAGTAAATATTACACCCGGCCTCATTCGTATTTCTGTAGGACTGGAATATGCGGATGATATTCTGAATGATATTTTACAGGCATTGGAAAAATCTTGACTTAACCATAAACGAACTTTTTGAAGTATTTTCATGTGCAACGATTGCTGCTTTTTTTGATTCTTAATTTTTCATCATGGATAACCAGGCTTTACGGGGATTGCAGCATTTTAAAAATTATGTTGGCATAAAATTTCAGCTGTATAATAGTTTATTTACTTCATTGCCATTTCACCGCATCGAAAAAACAGGCATTCTTTTATCACTGTTTTTAAATAATTGCGAAGAAGGATATAAAAAGAAGCTTAGCCCCACAGAAATAGTTGAAGAATTTTTTATCAAGCATACAACCTATACCAATCAAAACGAAAGGCTGGACATTCTTTTCCGGTTTATCCAGTTTGTAGAAAGGCAGGTGGTTTTATTTGATGCGCTCGAAGATGCTGCATTTACACAGGTGCACGATACAAGCGGGGTTGGTACACTTAAACAACTGGAACTGGAAGTGCTTCAACACAATAAAGAAGAAGCGCTGTCAAAAAAGCTGGAAGACTTTTGCATAAGAATGGTTCTCACAGCTCATCCTACGCAATTTTATCCTGGTTCGGTTTTAGGCATCATCAACGATCTTTCAAAATCACTTGCAGAGAATAATACAGCACAAATAAATATGTACCTGCAGCAGCTGGGTAAAACAGCATTCTTTAAAAAAGAAAAACCTTCGCCGTATGATGAAGCGATAAGCCTGGTCTGGTACCTGGAAAATGTTTTTTATGCAGCAGCAGGAAGAATAATTTCATTTATCAAAAACCAGTTCCCTGATGCCATTCATGAAAACAACCCGGTAATTAATATGGGCTTCTGGCCCGGGGGGGATAGAGATGGCAACCCTTTTGTAACAGCAGATACTACCTTAAAAGTAGCAGATGCTTTACGAGGCGGAATTATAAAATGTTATTATCTTGATATCAGGAGACTGAGGCGCAGGCTTACTTTCAAAGGTGTAGACGTTATCCTGTCAGAACTGGAAACACAGTTATATGATAATATCTTTATCCCCGGTCATCGTACAACATTAACCAAACTGGATATTCTTACTTCATTAAATAAGATAAAAGAAATTCTTATTTACCAGCACAACGGTTTATTTCTTCACCTTGTAAATAATTTAATAAACAAAGTGCATGTTTTCGGATTGCATTTTGCTTCGCTTGATATAAGGCAGGAAAGTTCTGTTCACAATAAAGTGTTAGAAGAAATTGCTGTGGAAAATAAAATTCTTCCTGCTGATTATTCAACATTGCCTGTAGAAAAAAAGATAGAGGTTCTTACCAAAAATGAAACCGCTCTTCCTGAACATACTTATAAAACTCCAATTGTAAATGATACTATCAATACTATAAAAGCAATTAAATCAATCCAGTCATACAATGGAGAATCAGGATGTAACCGGTATATTATAAGCCAGTGTAATTGTGCGCTGAATGTGATTGAAGTGTATGGCCTGTTTATTTTATGCGGCTGGCAAAAAAAGGAATTGAATATTGATATTGTTCCATTATTTGAAACAATAGATGACCTTCAAAATGCAGCAACCATAATTAAAACTTTGTATGAGAATAAAGAATATAAACAACATTTAAAAAGAAGAAGTAACCGCCAGACAATTATGCTGGGTTTTTCCGACGGAACAAAAGACGGAGGCTATTTAATGGCCAACTGGAGTATTTATAAGGCAAAAGAAAAACTCACAGCAATTTCAAAAGAATATGATATTGATGTGATCTTCTTTGATGGCCGTGGCGGACCACCGGCAAGAGGAGGCGGAAAAACACACAAGTTTTATGCGTCCATGGGAAAAAATATTTCCAACAAAGAAATTGAATTAACCATACAGGGGCAAACCGTAAGTTCTAATTTTGGAACCATTGATTCTGCCCAGTATAATATTGAGCAATTAATTCATGCGGGCATTTCCAACGAGCTTTTCTCCAATCGTGATATTACTTTGCAGGAAGAAGAAGAAGCTTTACTGCAGGCGTTATCAAACGAAAGTTTTAATTCTTACAACAGCCTCAAAAATCATCCTGATTTTGGAGATTACCTCTCACATATCAGCCCTTTAAATTTTTACAGTGAAACAAATATTGGCAGCCGCCCGGCAAAACGTGGCGGTACAAGTAAATTAGATCTAAAAGATCTGCGGGCTATACCATTTGTTGGAGCATGGAGCCAGCTTAAGCAAAATGTGACAGGCTTTTATGGTGTGGGCACAGCTATACAAAAGCTGGAAAGAGAAGGGCAATTCAATAAGATAAAGTTGTTGTATCAAAACTCATTATTTTTTAAAACCCTTATGGATAATTGTGAAATGGCTATGAAGAAATGTTTCTTTCCATTAACAGAATATTTATCAAAGGATGAAAAATATGGGGAGATATGGAATATGATCTATCGGGAATATACACTCACTGAAAAATATATTTTTCAACTTAGCGGAAAAAATGAATTGATGGCTGATTACCCGGTTGAACAATTATCAATAAGTATGAGAGAAAAAATTGTTTTACCCCTGGTTACCATTCAGCAGTTTGCTATTTCACAAATTCGTAAAATAGAAAATGAGATGGTAAAAAATCCTTTAAAAGATACTTATCAAAAGCTGGTGATACGCTGTTCCTTTGGCATAATCAATGCAGGCAGAAATTCAGCATAACAAATAAATTTTCTTTCCATTCATAAAAAAAGGTCCCCCATAGAAATGGACGACCCTCAACAATGCTACCATATGAAAATTTAAAAAATTTTGGTCTTATAATTTTTCATCATGCTGTGTAACATCCAGCCCTAACTCTTCTGCCTCAACTGATACACGCATAGGATGAATTAGATCTACCAGTTTAAATAAAATAAATCCAACTACTGTTGCATATACTACTACTACTAAGCAACCCAACAGTTGGTGGCCAAAAAATTCTGTGCCACCATAAAAAAGTCCGTCATTACCGGCAGGATTTATTTTTTTGCTTGCAAATATGCCCGTCATGATCATACCGACAATACCGCCTATACCATGACATGGAAAAACATCAAGCGTATCATCAATAGTGGTTTTACCTTTCCAGTAAACAGCGAGATTAGAACATATTGCTGCTATAAAGCCAATAAAAATACTTTGGGGTAACCCAACAAACCCCGCAGCTGGTGTAATAGCTACCAATCCTACAACTGCACCAATACAAAAGCCGAGAGCAGAAGGTTTTCTTCCACGCAATGCATCAAAAAATATCCAGGCAAGACCGGCAGCAGCCGAAGCTGTATTGGTGGTAGCAAAAGCTGACACGGCAAGACTGTTTGCTGCCAATGCTGAGCCTGCATTAAATCCAAACCAGCCAAACCATAGAAGACCTGTTCCTAATAATACATACGGAATTCTTGCAGGCTTCACTTCTTCGTGTGCAATATGAACTTTTCTACGTTTTAATAAAATTGCACCCGCTAATGCAGCACAGCCGGCAGATATATGTACTACTGTTCCTCCTGCAAAATCAAGTACGCCCATCTTAAATAAAAACCCATCGGGGTGCCATGTCCAGTGTGCAATAGGTGCATAAATAAACAAACTAAAAAGTACCATGAACAACACATAGGATGTAAACCTTATTCTTTCTGCCGTTGCTCCCACTACGAGTGCAGGAGTGATTATGGCAAACTTCATCTGGAATAATGCAAATAATAAAATAGGAATAGTAGGAGCAAGACTCCATGGCTCATGTGAATTGATCCCCTTCATAATAAAAAAGGTTCTTGGGTCACCAATAAATCCATGAATGGATTTGCCGAAGGCCAGGCTAAATCCAACTACTACCCATAAAACACTAATTAATCCCGTTGCAACAAAACTTTGCATCATGGTGGAAATAACATTTTTCTTTGCAACCATTCCTCCATAAAAGAAAGAAAGCCCGGGCGTCATTAATAATACCAATGCCGATGCAATTAACATCCAGGATATATCCGCAAAATTGTAAACTTTAGATCCATCGAAGTCTACAAACAGCGGTATAAAAATGCTGAATACTGCGATTGCCGCAAATAAAAAAAAGGGAATAGAACTTGTATTATTTTTCATAAACTTTTTTTTAGATTAATATCAACATTGTTGATTGATATCTTAAAAATGATATGTAGCAGCAAGTATTGCAGTAGCAGTACTCTTGGTTGCTGTTCCGTCATTCTTTGTAAAAATTGTATTCTTTGCTGCATCTAAACGCAGTTCAGGAATTATAGTAAGGTTCCCTATTTTAAAATTGGGAGAAAGCGTTACATCAAATATGCTTGTTGCCGGTGCCAAGACCACTGCTTTCTTATTATCAAAATATTCGCCTCTTAATGTAATACCAAAAGTGCTGACAGGATCATAATTTAAATATAGAGCAGAGCCCCACCAACTGGCACTTGAACCTCCTTTTGGTTTTGCTGATTGTACCGTGCCATTGTAACCAATGCTAAACATACTGCTAACCGTTCCGATTAATACCAGGTCAAACTGGGTTGTGCTAAAAGACCCGCCATAAGATCCCTGGTAATTGAGATACGCTTTTATCTTATCATTAGTTGACGCTGTACTGAATTGGGCAATTGCATATTTTCTTGATGTGGCGGGAGAAACTATATCAGATGGATTAGCAATACCAAACATTAGGTTGCTCTTTTTTCCTAAGCCTATATCAGCCTTTAAACCGGTATGAGAAAACGGTCCGTAGGAGAACATATAATCCATACTATAATTCCGGTTTAGATATGCATCAACTAATTCATAACCGATATGGGTTGCCCATTTACCCATCGTTAATTTAAATTTATCACTGATGGCATAACTTAAATAAGCCTGTTTAACTGCGAATAAAGTAGAGTGTGTAGGATCACCATAAGAAAACTCTTCTGCCCTGGGGCCAAAGCCCAAATCTATGGTGGCACTGGCTTTACCAAAACTGTGGTCTGCTTTAATGCTTGCCATACCTAAAGCAAATGTGTTTTGCGAATTTGTAAAACTGGTATAATTATTAAAGGTGGTTTTAGAATTTGAAAAATTAAACCGGTAATAAGCATCAACCGAACCGGTTATTACCGGACCGCCTGGCTTGGTTTCCGTGACAGAAGAACTATCTGATTGTGCATAACCTGAAAAATAAATTACTGTAATTCCTACGAAAGAGAATAAAAATTTTCTTAACATTGTTTTAGATTTAAAGATTAAAAAAGAAGGGTATTGCTGATTAACTTTTCTCAGAAGTTAATAAACTCAGCGGTACCCTTTTCTTCTGCGGTTAATGAACCATTATGTTTTACCAGTAAAGTGCCCTGTAAATATTTCTCATTGTGTTGTGATGCGTCTAATCCAAGCTCTTCATCAGCAGTACTAACTCTTATTGGCAGGATAAAATTGATAAGTTTAAAAATACCATAAGAAACTACAAAGCTGTATGTAACCACTATCCCTAACGCTTTCAATTGTGTAATAAAAAATGTTGGATTTCCATAAAATAATCCATCATTACCGCCGCTATTTACATTCTTACTGGCAAAAATTCCTGTCATAATCATTCCTACCATACCGCCAATACCATGACATGGAAAAACATCCAGGGTATCATCCAATATAGATTTGCTTCTGTAATAAACTGCAACGTTTGATATAAGCGCAGCAACGGCTCCGATAAAAATACTTTGTGGTATTGCAACAAAACCTGCGGCAGGAGTTATTGCAACCAGACCAACTACAGCGCCGATGCAAAATCCAAGAACAGAAGGTTTTTTACCTTTTAAAACATCAAAGAACATCCAGGCTAAACCGGCAGCTGCAGCTGCAGTATTAGTTGTTGCAAATGCAGAAACAGATAATGCATTGGCGCCTCCGGCAGAGCCAGCATTAAATCCAAACCAGCCAAACCACAGCAATCCTGTTCCGATAAGAACATAAGGAATATTGGCAGGAGGAATTTCTTTATTTTCCAGATGTACCTTTCTGCGTTTTAAAACTAATGCTCCGGCTAAAGCTGCACAACCTGCAGAAATATGCACTACTGTTCCGCCAGCAAAATCCAGTACCCCCATTTTAAATAAAAACCCTTCAGGATGCCAGGTCCAATGTGCAATTGGTGCATAAACCAGTAAACTGAATAAAACAATAAATAATATATAAGAGGAGAAACGTATTCTTTCCGCTACTGCACCTACAACAAGGCTCGGAGTTATGATAGCAAACATTAACTGGAAAAGAGCAAACAATGTAAGGGGAATTGTTGGCGCCAAACTCCAGGGAGCGCCCGAAGCAACTCCTTTGAAAAAGAAGTGTGTGAAGGGATTACCGATAAAGCCACCTATTGAATCTCCGAAGCAAAGGCTGTACCCAACGGTAACCCATAAGATACTTACAACCCCTGTTGCAACAAAACTTTTAATCATGGTAGAAAGAACATTTTTCCTGTGAACCATTCCTCCATAAAAAAAAGCTAACCCGGGCGTCATTAAAAACACAAGGGCAGTGGCTACAATTATCCAGGCCACATCTGCAGAGTTGTACTTTCCTACATCAATAAAATTTTGGATAGAAGGAACAAACAGTGCGGCAATAGCAACAACCATCAAAACTAAAAATGGTGCGGCATCCTTAAATTTAATTTTTATCATAATTTTTTAGTTATTTATTCGAATTTATACAAAAAACATTTAAATGTAACCGCATAACTTATATATAATAAATTATAATGTAATGAGTATTATACCTAACATACTGTTTTTCAATAGAATCATTAAAATAAAATAGTTTTCCACATAAAAATATGGATAAATAGATTAATATATTTATTTTACTAATATATTTGATAGCGCACATTTATCTCACCAGAAAGAATATGGAGGATTCTAAAACTGCTGTAAAATATTGGTATCCCGGGATTCTAATAATGAAGCACCCATCAGGTATTCATCAACTTTAAGGGCGCATTCCCGTCCTTCACTAATTGCCCAAACAACAAGTGATTGACCACGGCGCATATCGCCTGCAGTAAATATTTTAGGAATATTGGTATGATATGAGTTTTCTTTTGCTTTTACATTTCCCTTTTCGTCTAATTCAATTTCTAACTGCATTAATAAACCTTCGTGCTGGGGATGCACAAATCCCATTGCCAGCAAAGCCAGTTCGCAGGGAATCTCTGTTTCACTGCCTGCAATTTCTACAAATTGTGCAGGTTTATTTTCTTCTGTAAATTTCCATTCAAGATCAACAATTTTTAAAGCTTTGAGGTTTCCGTTTTCATCACCTATAAATTCTTTTGTTGCAATAGCCCAATGCCGTTGCACCCCTTCTTCATGAGAACTGGTAGTTTTTAAAATCATAGGATATGTTGGCCATGGCATAAAAGGTGTTCTATCCTCCGATGGCTTAGGTAATAATTCAAACTGTGTAACAGATACCGCTTTATGGCGATTGGCTGTTCCTACACAATCACTCCCTGTATCACCCCCACCAATTACTACAACATTTTTAGTTGTTGCAAAAATATCAGTTTCGTTTATTTTTTTGTTTGATACTCTTTTGTTCTGTTGCGTTAGATAATCCATAGCAAAATGGATCCCCTTCAATTCTCTTCCCGGAATTTTTAAATCCCTGGGAATAGTTGAACCGCCTGTTAATACTATTGCATGATATTCTCTGAGCAAATCATTTATGTTTATATCTACTCCAACTTCGGCATTGCAATTAAAAATTATACCTTCTTCTTCCATTAATTTTATTCTCCTGTCTACTACCCATTTTTCTAATTTAAAATCAGGAATACCATATCTCAAAAGTCCTCCGGGTGCATCATCTCTTTCAAATACAACTACTGTATGACCTGCATAATTCAATTGTGATGCTGCGGCGAGCCCCGCCGGACCGGAGCCTACAATCGCTATTTTTTTACCGGTTCTGATATGAGGGATTATAGGTTGTACATATCCTTTATCAAAAGCAATTTCTATAATATGCTTTTCTATTTCTTCAATGGTAACAGCAGGAGCATTTATACCTAACACGCAGGATGACTCACAAGGCGCCGGGCAAATCCTGCCTGTAAATTCAGGAAAATTATTAGTAGAGGAAAGTATATCATATGCCTCCTTCCAGCTTTTGCGATAAACGGCATCATTAAATTCTGGAATCACATTTCCCAAAGGACAACCACTGTGGCAAAAAGGAACACCGCAATCCATACAGCGTGCAGATTGCTGGTTGAGTTTTTCATCAGAATACCTTTCAATGAATTCATTATAATCATTTACTCTTTCCTGCGGCGGCCGCTTTGCAGGAAGTTCTCTTTCAAATTTTAAAAAGCCTATTAATTTATTTATATCCACAGATTCCCTGAATTTATGTTTTTGTAAAATCAAATTTTAATTATTGCCTGAGTTCCTTTACGATGGGAACCATAACTTTCTCTTTAAGAACTTTCTTATAATCTTTAGGAAACACCTTTACAAAATTTTTCAGCTGGTTATCAAAGTCATTCAGAACAAATTTTGCAACAGTGCTGTTTGTACATTGATAATGTTTGCTAATCACTTCATGTAATAATTTTTCATCCCCATCCTCAATAGTATCAAGATCAACCATTGCTTTATTACACATTGAATCAAGCCTGCGCTGTACATCATAAACATAAGCGATTCCACCACTCATTCCTGCGGCAAAATTTCTACCTGTTTCACCAAGAATGATAACATTTCCCCCAGTCATATACTCACAGCCATGGTCGCCAACGCCTTCCACCACTACGTTTGCGCCTGAATTGCGAACTGCAAACCGTTCACCCGCTTTACCCCTGATAAAAACTTCGCCGGCTGTAGCGCCATATAATGCAACATTCCCAACGATAATATTTTCTTCAGGAATAAAAGCTGCATTTTTTGATGGATATATAATAAGTTTTGCGCCACTCAAGCCCTTACCAAAATAATCATTTGCATCTCCTTCCAGTTCAAGCGTTACACCTCTTGTATTAAAAGCTGCAAAACTTTGCCCGGCTGTTCCTGTAAATTTAAAATGAATGGTATCATCAGGTAAGCCAGCTGCTTTATACCGTTTTGTAATTTCATTCGATAAAATTGTTCCTGTTGTTCTATCGGTATTCTTTAAAGGAAATTCCGCAAATATTTTTTGCTGATTCTCCAGTGCCGGCTGTGCAGTTTTTAATAAATCCCAATCAAGTACTTCATTTAACCCATGATCCTGTTCTTCCTTTTTATATAGACCTGTATATTCCGAAGCAGGCTGTTTGTATAAAACAGGAGCCAGGTCAACATTACTATATTTCCAGTGGGTAATATTTTCTTTCTTCTCTAAAAAATCAACCTGGCCTACCATTTCATTTATAGTTCTAAAACCCAGTTCAGCCATAATTTCTCTTAACTCCTGTGTTAAAAATTTAAAGAGATTTACAACATGATCTGCTTCACCGGTAAATAATTTACGCAATTCTTTATCCTGTGTTGCCACGCCTACAGGGCATGTGTTGAGATGACACTTACGCATCATTATACAACCCTCAACAATTAATGCAGCAGTTGCAACGCCCCACTCCTCGGCACCAAGTAAAGTGGCGATTGCAATATCGCGACCGGTTTTTAATTGACCATCAGTTTGAACAACTACCCTGCTTCTTAATTTATTTTTTACAAGCGTTTGATGTGTTTCTGCAAGACCTAACTCCCATGGTAAACCTGCATGCCTTATAGAACTTATAGGGGAGGCGCCTGTACCACCATCATGACCGGAAATTAATATTACATCAGCTTTTGCCTTTGCGACACCGGCTGCAATAGTTCCTACACCTGCCTTGGAAACAAGCTTTACATTTATCCTTGCTTTCCTGTTTGCATTTTTAAGATCAAAAATTAATTGCGCAAGATCTTCTATTGAATAAATATCATGATGTGGCGGCGGAGAAATTAATCCAACACCCGGTGTAGCATGCCGGACTTTACCGATCCACTCATCCACCTTATCGCCGGGTAACTGTCCGCCTTCTCCGGGCTTGGCACCCTGTGCCATTTTAATTTGCAATTCATCCGCTTCGGTTAGATACAAACTTGTTACCCCAAATCTTGCAGAAGCAACCTGTTTGATGGCGCTTCTCATTGAATCGCCATTAGGCAATTTTTCATAACGGCTTTCATCTTCACCGCCTTCACCTGTATTACTTTTTCCGCCAAGCCTGTTCATTGCAACAGCCAGCGTGGTATGGGCCTCCCATGAAATGGAACCAAAAGACATTGCACCCGTTGCAAAACGTTTGTAAATATTTTCTGCCGGTTCCACCTCATCTATTGAGATGGAAGGACGATTGTGTTTGAATTGAAATAAACTTCTTAGTGTTACCGCTTTTTCACTTTGCTCATTTACAAGCTTTGAATATTTTTTAAAAGTATTATAATCATTTAATCTTGTAGAGTATTGTAATAAATGAATGGTTTGCGGATTAAATAAATGAAACTCTCCCTTTCTTCTCCATTCATAAATGCCCCCGGCCTGTAAGCCATTTACCGGCATACTTGATTTGCTGAAAGAGAAAAAATGTTTTGATAATGTTTCTTTTGCAATCTCATCAAGTCCCATTCCCTCAATCCTTGAAATTGCCCCGGTAAAATATTTATTAACGACAGATTTATTTAACCCAATGATTTCAAAAATTTGCGCACCCTGGTAAGACTGTAATGTTGAGATCCCCATTTTTGAAAATACTTTCAGCAGCCCATCGCAAATTGCTTTTATATAATTCTTTCTTAACTCTTCCCATGATAAATCTGTTTGCAGAGAACCATTGGCTTTCATATTGCGGATGGTTGCCAATGCCAGGTAAGGATTAATAGCAGTTGCGCCAAAGGCAATTAAACAGGCAAAGTGATGCACTTCCCAAACATCCCCGGCTTCGATAACCAAACCAACCTGCCCACGATAGCCTTTTCTTATAAGATGATGATGAACCGCTGCTGTTGCCAGTAACGAAGGAATGGGAGCATGCTCAGAATCTATCGCCCTGTCAGATAAAACTAAAACTTCAAACCCGTCCTCAACAGCATCAACGGCATACCTGCATAAGCGATCCAAACCTTTTTGTAATGACCCCGGCTTACCATCTGCAATAAAATATGTTTGTAATGTTTTTGACTGGAAGATGCCGGTATCAATACTCCGCAGTTTTTCCAGTTCCCCGCTTTTGAGAATTGGTTGCTTTAAAGCCACGCTATGGCAATGCTTCGGATCCTCATCTAATAAATTGCCATTATTACCTACAAACGTTGCAAGGCTCATCACCAATTGCTCACGAATGGGATCGATTGGAGGATTAGTAACCTGCGCAAATAATTGTTTGAAGTAACTGCTTAAATGCTGGGGCTGATCGCTCAGAATTGCTAATGGCACATCAGTTCCCATTGAACCAACAGGCTCCTTTGCCTGTAAAGCCATTGGTGAGAGAATAGAATCTATATCTTCCCGGCTATAACCAAATGCCTTTTGGTATTTTAATACTGAGTCATCTGAAAGATGCGTAAAGGTTACTCTCGGCTCATCTAATTCATCAAGCTGTATCTTATATTTATTAAGCCACTCTTCATACGGCTTTTGCGAGCAAATCTGTTGTTTTAATTCTTCATCACTTATAATTCTTCCGTTCTCAAGATCTACAACAAACATTTTACCCGGCTGAAGTCTTCCTTTTTCTTTAATAAGCTCCGGCGCTATCGGCAACACACCTGTCTCTGACGCCATTATAACCCTGTCATCTGTTGTTAGACAGTATCGTGAAGGACGCAAACCATTTCTATCTAAAGTGGCGCCGATTATTTTTCCATCTGTAAAAGTTATTGAAGCAGGCCCGTCCCATGGCTCCATAAAGGATGCATGAAATTCATAAAATGCTTTTTTTACAGGATCCATTTGCTCATTACCATCCCATGCTTCCGGTATCAGCATCATCATAACATGCGGTAATGAACGCCCACATAAAAGGAGCAGCTCTATCATATTATCCAGGCTTGCAGAATCAGACTGGCCCTGCTCTACAACCGGCAACAGCAGTTCCATTTCTTCCTTAGTAAAATAAGGAGAAGTAAAATTTCTTTCACTTGTTTTAAGCCAGTTTAAATTTCCCTGTAAAGTATTTATCTCTCCATTATGTGCTATGTAACGAAACGGTTGCGCCAGCTTCCACGAAGGAAAAGTGTTGGTAGCAAACCGTGAATGAATTAGACCGAATGCAGAAACAATTCTTTTATTACTTAGGTCAGGAAAATAGTTACGTAGCTGAAGACTTGTAAGTTGTCCTTTATAAATAACTGTTTTGTAAGATAAGGAGGCAACATAAAAACCAACCAGGTCTTTTCTAACCGTATTGTTTATTGTTTGCGTTGAATAATTTCTTAATACAAATAATTTGCGTTCAAAATCATCAGGGTTATTAATATGATCAGGGCATGCAATAAATACCTGTTCAATTTCCGGTTCAGCTGATAGTGCCGTAAGCCCTATATCTTCTGCATTTACAGGCACCTTTCGATACCCTAAAATTTCCAGCCCTACTTTTTCCGCAGAGCGGTTAAAGATGTCACGGCATTCTTCTTTTAAACGGATATCTTTTGGAAAAAATAAAACACCCACTCCGTATTTTCCATAAGATGGTAAATGAATGCCGAGCCTTATACATTCATCAAAAAAGAATTCATGCGGGGTTTGGATAAGAATGCCTGCACCATCTCCTGTATTATTTTCGCAGCCGCATGCACCACGATGCTCCATATTTTCTAAAATAGTTAAAGCATCAGAAACTATCTGGTGGCTCTTATTACTTTTTATATTGGCAACGAAGCCGATACCACATGAGTCATGTTCAAATTGAGAAGAGTATAAACCTTTACCTGCCATATATAAATTAAATAATTAAAATGCCTGATAAATTTAGATGTAACAGTAAGCAATTGTTTTAAAACGAAATTGAATTTACTTCCTCCTGTTCACCCATTTTTTGTAATAAATGATTACAATCGTATCCTTCCGAAGTTATCCTTAATTGGCAGAATCAGAAATTTAAATATTTAATCATTTTACAGTAATCAACCGCTGATATTCCTGCTAAAAGATAGTCTGGTAAATAGTTTTAGCAGTTATCAATTACAATGTCCAAACTTCAATAAACAAGGCTGATCTTTAAATTTGAGCATACGCAGGTTAATTTGCAGGTTGTTTCAACAGATTGTGAAAATCTTTTTCTGCTTAAATATAGCGGATTGAAATTTATTCGCTTTCTTCATACAGCTTTTACTTACTCCCCAACGATTGCCTGCCATTTTTAAAATTCAAGCTCAACACATTATGCATTTAACACCCAGGGAAACTGAAAAATTGCTTTTATTTCTTGCCGGGGAATTGGCAGAAAAGCGTAAAGCAAGAGGATTAAAATTAAATTATCCTGAGGCAATAGCACTTATCAGCAGCCGTTTGCAGGAGGCTGCCCGTGATGGCAGATCAGTTGCAGACCTAATGCAATTCGGCACCACGATATTATCGCGTAAGGATGTTATGGAAGGCATAGCAGAAATGATAGACGAAATACAGGTAGAGGCAACTTTTGCGGACGGAACTAAATTGGTAACGGTACATGACCCCATCCGTTAATGCAAAAATTTAAAATTAAAAAAAATGATACCCGGCGAATACATTTTAGGTGAAGGAAATATTAAATGCAATGTTGGCCGCACCACTATACAAATAACTGTTGTTAACACAGGCGATCGTCCTGTGCA
Source organism: Chitinophagaceae bacterium (assembly GCA_028288585.1). Taxonomy (GTDB): domain Bacteria; phylum Bacteroidota; class Bacteroidia; order Chitinophagales; family Chitinophagaceae; genus Ginsengibacter. Next base: position 26,332 of record JAQBNL010000001.1, read on the forward strand.
GGTAGGCTCTCATTTTCATTTTTTTGAAGTAAATAAGCAAATGGAGTTTGATCGTGAAAAAGCATTTGGCATGCGGCTGAATATTGCTGCAGGCACGGCCGTTCGCTTTGAGCCGGGAGAAGAAAAAGAAGTAGTACTTGTTACATTTGGAGGTAAGCGCATGGTGCATGGTTTCAACAACCTTGCTAATGGTGATACTACAGGCGAGGCAAATAAACAAAAGGCAACTCAAAAATTATCTGCTCAAAATTTTAAAAACAAAATTGCATGAGCCTGGAAATAACCCGGATAAAATATGCCAATATGTATGGCCCCACGGTGGGTGATAAAGTTCGTCTTGGCGATACTGACCTGGTAATTGAAATTGAAAAAGATCATACAGTATACGGTGATGAAGCAAAATTTGGCGGAGGGAAAACAATTCGTGATGGCATGGCGCAATCTGCTACTGCAACAAGAAAAGATGGTGTACTTGATTTTGTAATTACCAGTGTAATGATAATTGATCATTGGGGAATTGTAAAAGCTGATATTGGAATAAAAGATGGAAAAATTGTTGGCATTGGTAAAGCTGGTAACCCTGATACTATGGATGGTATTAACGCAAACATGATCATAGGCGCTTCAACAGAAGTGCATGGCGGGGCAGGACTGATTGCAACAGCAGGCGGCATTGATACCCATATTCATTTTATTTGTCCGCAATTAATTGATCATGCTTTGTTCAGTGGCATTACAACAATGATTGGCGGCGGCACCGGGCCTGCAGATGGAACCAATGCCACAACAGTTACTCCGGGAGCATGGAACATTCAAAAAATGCTGGAAGCTGCTGATGCATTCCCTATGAACCTGGGTTTTTTAGGTAAAGGAAATTGTGCAACGCTGCCTCCTCTTGAAGAACAAATTGAGGCAGGTGCCCTGGGGTTAAAAATTCATGAAGACTGGGGATCAACACCTGCTGTTATTGATGCTGCGCTACAGGTAGCAGACAAGCATGATGTACAGGTTGCCATACATACTGATACTTTAAATGAATCAGGTTTTTTAGAAGACACGATTAATGCGATCAACGGAAGAGTGATACATACTTATCACACAGAAGGCGCAGGAGGAGGGCATGCACCTGATATTATCAAGGCAGCCATGTATACTAACATTTTACCATCTTCCACAAACCCTACCCGTCCATTTACAGTAAACACTATTGATGAACATCTTGATATGCTGATGGTTTGTCATCATCTTGATAAGTCTGTTCCCGAGGATGTTGCCTTCGCTGATTCACGCATTCGTCCTGAAACAATTGCTGCAGAAGATATTTTGCACGACATGGGTGTGTTCAGCATGATGAGTTCTGATAGCCAGGCAATGGGAAGAGTTGCGGAGGTAATAACACGTACATGGCAAACAGCCGATAAGATGAAAAAGCAAAGAAGCTTTTTACCGGAAGATGAAAAAAATAATAACGATAATTTTCGTGTAAAAAGATATGTTTCCAAATACACGATTAATCCTGCAATTACACATGGCATTTCAGAATATGTAGGCTCACTGGAAGCAGGAAAGTTTGCTGATATAGTTTTATGGAAGCCAGCATTGTTTGGAGCAAAACCTGAAATGATAATAAAGGGCGGGATGATAATAGCCAGTAAAATGGGCGACCCCAATGCTTCTATTCCTACACCACAGCCGGTTATTTATCGTCACATGTTTGGGGCCTTTGGAAAAGCGATTTATAAAACCTGTATAACTTTTGTTTCAAAATTATCACTGGAGAAAAATGTGATACAGCAATATGGTTTGCAAAAAATGATATTGCCGGTAAAAAATTGCCGCAATATTTCAAAGAAAGATCTGATACATAATGATGCTACGCCGCAGATAGATGTGAACCCGGAGAATTATGAAGTAAAGGTAGATGGAGTACATATCACCTGCCAACCGGTTGATGTTCTTCCATTGGCGCAACGGTATTTTTTATTTTAAAGATTAGCCATGCTTATTCAACAAAAAAAAGGGAATATAAATTCATTGAAATTAAATAACCAAAGCATTGATCTTCTGAAATTGGAATGGTATGAAACCAGTAAACGCATTTTACATAAACGGTCGGAGGCAGGTAAAGAAATAACGCTTAAATTTTTAAAAGAGAACCAGGAGCTTACTGAAGGCGATATTATTTACCAGGACAGCGAAAGTATTATCGTTATTGACGTTCTGCCTTGTGCTGCAATTATTATTCATCCTAAAACAATGCAGGAAATGGCTTCCGTTTGTTATGAGATAGGCAACAAGCATCTGCCACTTTTTTTACAGGAAGATGAATTACTAGTACCCTTTGAAGCCCCGCTTTTTCGTTTACTGCTTTCAGCCGGTTATGATGTGAAAGAAGGAAAAAGAAAATTGATCAGCCCTCTTAGATCTACTGTTACACCACATGGGCACAACGGCCAAAGTTTATTTTCAAAGATTTTAAAACTTACAACTTCTCCGGATGAATAATGCATTGCTAAGTTTATTACAACTCTCAGACCCCACGTTACCCATTGGAGGTTATGCACATTCATCCGGTTTGGAAACTTATGTGCAGGCAGGTATTGTGCATGATGTAAAAAGCGCTAAAAGTTTTATTACAGAAATGCTTACGCAAAATCTGCAATATACAGATGCAGCATTTGTATCCCTTGCCTATAATGCAACAGTACAAAACGATTGGAAAAAAATTTTACAACTTGATGAAGAATGCAATGCGGTAAAATTGCCTAAAGAAATAAGAGAAGCAAGCAACAAGTTAGGAATACGGTTAATGAAAATATTTGAACCGGTTTGCGATAACAAGCTTGCCAGTCAATACAAAGCAGCAACACATGCACAGCTGGCATCCGGGCATTACTGTATTGCTTTTGGAGTGTATGCTTATGCTTTAAAAATTTCTAAAGAAGAAGCGTTGACCGGATTTTATTACAACGCTGCCGCAGGCATGGTTACAAACTGTGTAAAGCTTGTACCGCTTGGACAACAGGATGGACAACAGATATTATTTTCTCTGCAAACATTAATTACACAGTTAGTTGAAAATACAATGGAGCCTGATGAAGAATTGACAGGGCTTTGCTGTACTGGTTTCGATATCAGGAGTATGCAGCATGAGCAATTATATTCGAGGCTTTATATGAGTTAAAACAGTATTATCCCCGACCTGAAGGTTGTGGCAATTAAAGAATCAAATTTAAAATGACAGAAAGAAATTATATAAAGATTGGCGTTGCCGGTCCTGTAGGCTCCGGTAAAACTGCATTGATTGAAAGGCTTTGCAGGCAGATGTTTGGTGAGTACAGCATTGCTGTTATCACCAATGATATTTACACAAAAGAAGATGCGGAATTTTTAACGCAAAATAGTTTGCTGCCTGCAGAAAGAATAATTGGTGTGGAAACCGGCGGCTGCCCTCACACCGCAATCCGTGAGGATGCAAGCATGAACCTGGAAGCGGTGGAAGAGATGGCAATTCGTATTCCTGGTGTGGAAATTATTTTTATTGAAAGTGGCGGTGATAATTTGTCGGCAACATTCAGCCCCGACCTTGCGGACCTTACTATTTTTGTAATTGATGTGGCGGAAGGCGATAAGATACCACGCAAAGGCGGACCGGGAATAACCCGGAGTGATTTGCTCGTGATAAATAAAATTGACCTGGCGCCTTATGTAAATGCAGATCTTACAATAATGGAACGTGATGCAAGGCTGATGCGTAAAGGAAATCCTTTTGTATTCACCAATTTAATGAGCCTGCAGGGTTTGGACAGTGTAGTAAACTGGATAAGAAAATATGCTTTGATGGAAGCCATAGATGAACCGATACTAGTAAGATGAGATCCCAACTACATATACAAGCTGCATTGCGTGGAGATATAACTTATCTGGAAAAAGCTTATTGCACACAGCCTTTTAAAATAGCCGATATTACTGAAGATAAAAATGATGAAACGCTGCGCCTGATGCTTATGAGCTCATCACCTGGTATTTTGGATGGTGATGAGTACGATTGGAAAATTAATATAGGAGAAGATTGCACACTGCAACTTCAAACGCAATCTTTTCAGCGCCTGTTTAGTATGAAGAAAACTGCTTCACAAACAATCGAAGTCCGTCAAGGTAACGGATCATCGTTTTGTTTTTTACCGCATCCTGTTGTGCCGCACGAGGCATCTTCTTTTTCTTCAAAAAGTAAAATATTTCTTTCTGATGGTTGCAGTCTTGTTTGGGGTGAAGTGCTTACCTGCGGAAGAAAATTAAATGGTGAAGTATTTAAATTTTCAAAGTATCATACTACAACAGAAATTTTCATCAACAATAAACTGGCGATCAAAGAAAATTTATTGATCAATCCCTCCATTATCAATGTAAAGGCCATTGGTCAATTAGAAGGATACACACACCAGGCAACATTTATCTTTCTTAAAGAGAAAGTTCCTGTAAATGATTTGATAAAAGATATCAGCAATTATTTATCAACTGAAAATGAAATTATTTTTGGCATAAGCGCCGCACCTGTAAATGGTTTTATTGTAAGATTACTCGGATGTAAAGCAGAGCAGTTATATGCCTGCCTTAAATTAATTGCCGAAAAAATTCCTGTCTCCGCCAATAAAAAAATTGAGTATGCAGGGTGAAATGGAAATATTAATAGTAGCTGCTGTATCAATTGCATGCCTGCATACTGTTACCGGGCCTGACCATTACCTTCCATTTATTGCATTATCAAGATCACGTGGTTGGTCTTTTTCAAAAACAATTTTCTGGACCATCTTCTGCGGGTGCGGACATGTATGGAGTTCTGTATTACTTGGCCTTGGCGGTGCAGCTATAGGCTGGTCCTTATCAAAAGTTTCATTATTTGAAAACATACGCGGCGGTATTGCCGGCTGGTGCATGCTGCTCTTTGGCTTGTGTTACGGCCTTTGGGGTTTATATCGTGCAAAACAAAATAAAGCGCACAAACATTTTGATATGTATGAAGATGGCGCTATGTATGTTTACGAACATAAGCATGGGCAACCCGTACCCATGAAAGAACGGCATAAGGTTACGCCCTGGGTAATGTTTATTATTTTTCTCCTGGGGCCTTGTGAGCCTATGATACCGCTGCTTTATTTTCCCGCTGCTAAAAACTCCTGGTGGGGAATGATGATGCTGGTAATAGTTTATACAGTTTGCACATTGCTAACAATGACAATTATGGTAGTGCTTGGTTATTTTGGAATTGCATTTATTAAAACTGAAAAACTGGAACGTTACATGCATGCTATCGGCGGGCTGACAGTTTTTATTTGCGGAACAGGAATGATTTTTATGAGCTGGTAGGCTTTCATTCTTAACCAGGCAGCCTTTCCCATTACTTTCTATAAAAATTTGATATGATTATAGGCAACCATCTGCTATACTTATCCGTATTGAATTGCAAGAATGATATTGCATGGATAAAATTTCTTTACCGGGTAATTTTTCTCAATCTTTTCCGGATATATCTTCAAAAGAAGAAAATTTTACAGCTATTAATCCTGTAAGGATTACCTGTGAGAATATTTATTTAAACAGAGAAAATTTAAATACCCAACTGCCAGGTAGTACAATACCGCTGGAAAACATTTGGAATTTTAGTATAAAGCGTTGCTTTGATGTTTTACTCTCTCTTATCTTAATTGTATTTATACTTTCATGGCTTATTCCGCTTTTAGCCATATTAATAAAACTGGATTCGCGGGGGCCCGTTTTCTTTTTGCAAAAAAGAAATAAAAATGGCGGCCGTTTGTTTACCTGTATAAAATTTCGCAGCATGTTTGTAAATAAAGATGCGGATACATTAGTTGCCTGTGAAAATGATAAAAGAATAACACGGTTTGGAAAATTTCTGCGCAACTACCATGTAGATGAGCTCCCCCAGCTTTTTAATGTGTTAACCGGCGATATGTCAATTATTGGCCCCCGCCCACACATGATAAGTGAAAATCTACTATACGGCAACCTGCTTCCGGAGTATACTTACAGGCATACTGTAAAGCCCGGCATTACCGGGCTCGCTCAATCCCTCGGTAACTTTGGTTCCACTAACAGCCTGGAAAAAGTAAAGGAAAGAGTGCGCCTTGATATCCTGTATATAAATAAATGGTCTTTGGGTATGGATATAAAAATTCTATTCCGCACCTCATTAATAATGTTAGGCTTTGCGGAGATTAATAAATAACAATTTTTTACCCGGATTTATATCATATTCAATGAAAATAATTGAAGCAGACTATAAAAAATATTCTTACAATTCTCACACAAAAAGAAAAAAAGAAATTTTTTAAGCTTGTTATATTTGATGTTATTATCAGTGCATCGGATATATTATTTTTAATTGCGCTGCTGTTTGTTATAAACTTCTATACCCAGTCACATCATTCACTAAAATTTTCAAAATTTCCTTATAACACTTTTGAGAGATACCCGCTCCTGTTGATAACAGCCTTCTTTATTTTATTCAGCATAAAAAACCTGTGTGGGTTTTTTATTTTCAGTATGCAGTATAAGTTTGTATATGGAGTGGCATCCAGGCTGTCAAAAAATAAATTATTACATTACCTGGAAGGAAGTTACAGCGATTATATTAATGTTGATTCCGCAGTTTACACACGCAAAATAAGTCAGCAACCAATTGAATTCAGCCACTATGTATTAAGAGGGCTGCAACAAATTATCAGCCAGGCAGTATTAATTTTCTTTACCGTTATTGCTGTAATTATTTTTAATATAATATTATTTCCCCTGCTTTTTCTTATACTGGTACCGCCAATATTTTTGCTTGCCCTAATAATGAAAAAGAAACTCAGTGCTTCCCGTATTTTAGGTAAAAGCACCAGTGAGAAAGCAATTCAACATTTAAAGGAAGCTTTGGCAGGCTTTATCGAAAGCAATATTTATGGCAAAAGAGATTTCTTTACAGGGAGGTATCATAAGTTCCAGTCAAAACTAAACAGCTATCTTTCTGAACAGCAGGTTATACAAAATTTACCACCACGCTTAATTGAAGTTTTTGCAATTTTTGGATTATTACTGCTGGTACTACTAAATTCTTACCTCACAAACTCACAAACAATTACAGTAATAACTATTGGAGCTTTTATGGCAGCGGCTTATAAAATAATTCCCGGCATTGTAAAAATTTTAAACAGCATGAGCCAGATAAAAACGTATTCATATACCACTGCTGATTTGTTGAAGGATACAGATTGTAAAATACAACAACGCCCCAATACGGGAGCCATACATTCAATAGAATTTGCTAAAGTATGCTTTGGATATGAAAAGAAAGCAGTAGTAAATAATTTTTGTTTAACAGTGAATAAAGGAGATTTTATTGGCATCGCTGGCAGGTCAGGAAAAGGAAAAACAACATTAATAAATCTATTGCTTGGCTTTTTAACCCCTTCCAAAGGGAATATTCTTATTAATAATATTTCAACAAAAGATACAGACAGGAAAAAATACTGGGGGCGTATTTCGTATGTAAAGCAATCCGCATTCCTTGTTCACGATTCTATTTTAAAAAACATTACGCTTGAAGAAAATGAATATGACAGTAAAAAATTTGCCCAGGTAATATCAGTTACCGGCGTTGATGAGTTGATAAATACTCCAGGCAATGTTTTGAATATAAATATAACAGAAGATGGAAAAAATATCAGCGGCGGCCAGCGCCAGAGAATTATTCTTGCCAGGGCCTTGTATAAAGATTTCGACCTTCTTATTTTGGATGAACCTTTTAACGAGCTTGACGGGGAAGCTGAAGAGCAGCTATTAAGACATCTTCAACAAATATCGGGAGAAGGCAAAACGGTTGTGCTTATCACGCATAATAAAACAGCACTTTCTTTTTGCAATAAGAAAATTAACCTAGATGAATAGTGCCTCCAACACATTGATAATTCTTACTCCCGGGTTTCCTGCAAATGAAGCAGACACAACCTGTCTTCCACCACAGCAAATACTTGTAAAAGCTTTAAACAAAATTTATCCCCACCTGGATATTATTATTTTAACGTTCGAATATCCTTTTTTTAAAGGCACCTATAAATGGAATAACAATACCATTATTAGTTTCAACGGATGGAAAAAAGGAAAGGTTTCTAAATTACTGGTATGGTATTCTGCCTGGAGAACATTGAAAAAAATAAAAAAGGAAAATAATATTGTTGGGATAATTAGTTTTTGGTCAGGTGAATGTGCATTGATAGGAAAATACTTTGCGAAGCTTCACAGGATAAAACAATACACCTGGATACTGGGACAGGATGCAAAAAAAGGCAATAAATATTTTTCATTAATCAAACCTTCTGCTGATAGCCTGGTTGCGGTGTCTGATGGTATTGCTGAAGAAGTTTTTAAAAATTATACTGTTAAACCGGCGCATGTTATTCCAATCGGGATTGATGTTTCAATGTTTACACAGCGCCAATATAAACGGGATATTGATGTATTGGGCGCAGGCTCATTTATCAAATTAAAAAGGTATGATTTGTTTATACAGGTTATAAGTGAACTTATTTTCGATTTCCCTGGAATAAATGCACTCGCCTGCGGAAAGGGGGATGAAAAGGATAAACTGCAGAACCTTATCCATGATTTAAATCTACAAAACAATGTAAAATTAACCGGTGAAGTAGGTCATCTGGAAGTAATCCACCTGATGCAGCGGGCAAAAATTTTTCTCCATACATCATCTTATGAAGGTTTTGGCTCAGTGTGTTCCGAAGCTTTGTATGCAGGCTGTCATGTAATTAGTTTTTGCAAACCAATGAAGAAGAATATTGAACACTGGCATATAGTTAATTCCAAAGAGGAGATGATAAAAAAGGTATGTGACATTTTAAAGGATTCTCATATAGAACATAACCCGGTATTATTTTGCCCGGTAGAAAATACGGCAAAATCATTTATGGAGCTATGTAGATAAAAGTGAAGTAAAACGTTTTGCAATTGCACCGGGAGAAAGATTTTCTTTAAAATATATTTCTACATCGGCAGACAATTTATTTTTATCAATCGTGGCAGTCGTTAATAATTTTTCAAAAAAATTATCTGTATTACCAGCCTCATAATACAATCCATATTTCCCTTTCTCAATTACTTTTAACGCTGCAGGAATTGTAGTAACTATAGGTATACAGCCGCACGACATGGCTTCTAACAATGCAATACTGCCACCTTCTTTATGGCTTCCTGAAATGTAAAAATCTGCTGCACTATACCATGTAGCCAGTTCATGATGCGGAATGTGACCATGAAGAAAAACTGATTGGCTGAGCAATGGATTTCCCCTAATTATTTTTTCCATTTCCGGTAACAGTTCTTCGGTTTGATAAATCATGTGTAACCGGGCTGAAGGATTGCCAGGTAAATATTTTTCAAATCCATTCAAAACGGTTAATGGGTCTTTATTTTTTTCCAGCCTTCCAACCCATAAAAAATTTGTAAACCCGCTCATCAAAAGTTGCCGCTTACTTTGTTCTTTATCAAGCCGTGAAAAATAGCTGGAGTTTGCAGGTATCTCGTAGCATTTATTTTTATTGCTTATAATTTTTGCGTCCAGCCATTCAGCTGCGTTTCCCATGGAAGTAAAATGATACGCATCAACATATTTACCTGCTATCTTTTGCAAAACTTTTTTGAAACCTGTGGATGGCTTGTCAGCATGATGTTCCAAAATAATCTTTACTTTTTCCCCTAAGCGCCATCTTAACTGTATTACCTGTAATGGAAAATGAAACCCGGGAACCACTACTACGTCTGGATTTAGTTGTTTAATAAAGGAATGGAACCGCCGGGGAAAATGGAATTTTTTGTTTGGCTCCAAAAAGTAATATTGCACACCATTGCAAACATAATTTCCGGTATATCCAATTTGCCCAACATAGCTAACTGTATTATTATGGCTGAGAGCCTCCATGATAACTGCAGATGGTTTGATTCTATTAACCCATTGCCGGGGGGAAGTATATCCTGGTAAATAATTATAGCTGATAAAAACTATTTTCATAAAGAGAAATATCAACAATCAACGACTGTTACGAAAATACGATATAAACAATCGCTAATTTTACGGGATACATTATGCCTCACAATTCTGCTGATAATTATTCTTTGACCTCCGAAAAAAATATTTTTTATTATGATATGATTGCTGCTGAGTATAACCAGTTATTGGATAAGGAAGATTTTAATAAAGAAGTTAGAAAAGAGATGTCAGAAAAATTTAGAAGCATTGTAACACCCGGCTTAGTGCTCGATTTTGGCGGAGGAACAGGGAAAGACCTGGATTGGTTAACAGGCAATAATTACCAGGTTATTTTTTGTGAGCCCTCAAAAGGAATGAGAGAACATGCTATCAGTTACGAACAAAATATTTTACATAGCAGCCGGATAACTTTTTTGGATGATACTAAAACCAATTTTTTGGAATGGAATACGCAATCTCCATTTTTGCAGGTAGATGCAGTGCTCGCCAACTTCGCAGTTATTAATTGTATCCCAAATATTGATTTGTTATTCAAAAAAATTTCTTCGGTCATTAAGCCCGGCGGGCATGTTGTAGCGCTGGTTCTTAAAAATGATTTTAAAAAATTGCTGCGCTCAAATTTTAGAAATGTTTTAAAAGCCTTTCTTTATAAGAAACCGGTTACCGTGCAGGTTCAATATAAACAGCATGTGCAAACAGTTTATCTTTATACGATGAAAGAAATTAAAAAAGCATCTAACAAATATTTTGATTTTCGCAGCGCTGAAACAATGGGTACATCAGGGTTTTGTTTGATTCACTTAACTGGAAAATGAAGTCTCTGCTAAAGAAAATATTATTTGGAGATACGGCAGTAACCGAATATTCAACAATAACAATTGCAGGAGATATAAAGGAAAAAGCATACCTGCAAACTGCCTGCCAGGCTATTGATATTTCTACTGTTCACTGGCTGCTCTGCCTTGAACCCATAGTGATTGGTATATGGTTACAAAATCCGGAAGAAATAAAAGCGCTAAACACAAGTACAAGGCTTAAAATAATTTTTACTGATTCGGCAGGTGTAAATAAAAATACTACTGCCGTATTGGAGCTTCATCTGTTTAACAGCATTGAAGAAAATAATGGAACGCTTTTTTTGCTTAAGCTCACAAAATGCAAATTGCATCACCTCAATTTTATAAAAACACGTTTATTATTTTCCCGCTATTATAAAAAGCCCGGTTTATCATTTAAGAAATTTAAATCATTAGTAGCCGGGTATAGCTATCCAAGAAAAGTAAGAATAGTGTCTTTTAAAGAAGAGAGTTATTATAATATTTTTCCAATGGACCTGGTGGGAGATATAAGCCACGTGAATCGATTTGTATTTGGACTAAGGCATACCAATATTGCACTTTCAAAGATTATTGCCGCCGGCAAGCTTGTAATATCAGAGATATCTTATGAACATAAAAATATTATTTATCAATTGGGTAAGCATCATGGCGCCAGTCCGCCTTTAATTGGTGACCTGCCTTTTAAAGTGAGACAAACCAAAACCTATGGTTTTTATATTCCTGAATTTCCAGACAGCTATAAGGAGATTAAAATTCTTAAAACGCTCAATTTAGGAAGTCATATGCTTATGTGGGGAGAAGTTATTAATGAAGAAGTATTAAAACCTCTTTTACCCGGTTTGTATCATATTCACTTTTTGCAATACCTGCACCAGCAGGCAAAAGGATTTAACTATCCTTTGGTGTAACTGGAAAATAAAGCAGGGGTATTGATGGGAAATATGGCTCTTGAATTAAAACTTTTAATATCCTTTATGAGCTTAGGTAAATTTCCCTGCACGTATTTATAAGCACCGTTAATTTCTATTTTAAAAAAATCTCTGAAAGCAAAATTTATTTCTTTTAACTGTGGGTACAGGCTTTCATCAAAAAGACGAATATTTCCTCTCTGTATCACCATAAGAATACTTTCAGGATTTACAGAGTAAAAGGAATTAAAGGAATTGTTTGCAAGCGTAACCACTATATCGGCATCCATTTTATTTTCAATAATCCCGGAATCGAGATTCCATATGGACGCAGGGATTGAAGTAACCATTTCAAAAAGTTCCGTATCATTTACAAGTCCCAATTCTCTTGCCTTTCGTAAATGGTCCCATATATTCCAGTTACTGGTTAATGTAGAATCAGTTCCAAAACACACCTGGGTTCGTTGTTTTAACCCGGCTACCCGTGCTGTTTTTTTTAATAAAAAATCATTTGACTGGGGACACCAAACCAATGCTTCAAATTTTGCCGCCTGTTCTTCGCTCATTGCAACACCGTGTATGGCTATTAATTTCCTGTTTAAAAAATTATATTTTATAAGTTCATCAATCTCATTATTTGCGTTAACCGTTGTTCCCTCTCCTGCATGAATAACACAAGGTTTATTTTTTTTAAGAGGATTATTAAGTTTTAGCTTCCAGTATTTTTCAAATTCTACTGAATGTAAGTTTTGCGTTTTTTGTAAAACATTAATCAGCGGCTTATTTATCTGCAAATATTTACCATGATTTACAACTGTTGTAACACCTGCTAAAAGATTTTTGTAAATCCCCCATTCAATTCTCAGTGGTTCCGGAATCTTTAAGACTTCAATAATTTCAGTTTTATACGTTTGCAGAATTGTATTTCCCCATTCAATATAACTCTCATATACCCGGTTACCCATTTGTGGAAAGCAATTAAAATCTAAATGGTCATGCGAATTAATAAGCCCGGGAAAAGCCAGCGCTTTATCAAAGTGCAATTGAAACGCATCGTCACTACTATTTAAAACATTTGCTACAGCAACAATCTTTTCGCCGGTAATATTTATGCTGACTGCTTCATCACTGTTAAGAAGGCATACATTATTTAATACCATTGATTCGTTTTAAATGCATTCCATAAATAACGGGCATGCCTTTAAACTTTTCAAAAACATGCAGGGCTTTTTGTTTTGTATAATATTCTTTCACTGAATCATCCACATATCTTTCCTCCTCCCTTTGAACAGTAAGCCCGTTTTTATAAAAAATTTTTTTTATTGTATCCGGCGGGTGAATATAATTGGTAACATAAAAATGCTTTTGTTCATGGGTAAAACTTCTCCTCCCCCCTTTTGCCAAGATACCAGGATGAAAATCCGTAATGATTATTTCGCCATCATTTTTTAATATTCTGCACCAGGCATTTAGCGCTTCCTCAATATTTTTAATATGGGCAATCGTCAGCGTGCAAATAATAATATCATAGGAAGCGCCAGGTATATCTTTAAAAAGATTATCGGTAATGCAGGTGGTTACAGATTGCGGAAATTTTTGTTTCAATACAGCAAGCATTCCGGCAGAAATATCAAACCCGGTTAATTGTGCAGGACCACCAGCATAAATTTTTTTCCAGTGCCTGCCTGTGCCGCAACCGATATCAGCAACTGATTTATTTTTTACAGCCAGGTTATTAACCAGTTTAGAAAATATTATCTCATCCAAATCCAACATCAGGTTTCCGGGCTGGTTATCATAAGTATCTGACCATAAATTATAGGCCTCCCCCGGGTTTTTTTCTACAGCAAAACCATTATTGCCGGTAATTAGTTTTTTAAGGCTGGTAAGTGCCTGCATAAATTCAATAAGATTTATTCATATACATACGGGCTGCATGTAAAATGGTTGTGCGTTAAACGCACTTTTAAAGGCAACCTATAGTCATTAAAAGTCGTATTTACAGATAACAGAACTTATAACCCTGGCTTAAAGAACATGCATACTATTTTATTATTCAATCCCCGCAGCGCTGTAGCCAAACACAGGATACCTAACTCTATTTTAAATATTGCTGCCTCTGTAGAAGGAAAATATGAATGGGTAATTGTTGATGGCAACCGTGAACAATATCCTCTTGAAAAAATAAAGGAACACCTGCACAGCGGAACTATTAAATATGTAGGCTTTACTGTAATGCCGGGACCGCAATTAAAGCAGGCAATTCCTTATTCAAAATTTATTAAAGAACATTTTCCAGGAATTACTATTATTTGGGGAGGCTATTTTCCCACCAATCAATACAGGTCAGTACTCACATCAGGCTATGTTGATTTTGTTATTAACGGGCCCGGCGATAATTGCTTTCCGAAATTGATTGATGCTCTTGAAAATAACAAACCCTATGAACTGATTAAAAATTTAATTTATAAATCGGGAGACAATATTATAAAAACAGTGAAGGAAGACCTGATAGAACAGGATATATTAAACCCCCTGCCATATAATAAACTTAACAGCATTTATCCCATAGAAAAATATCTTGGCAAAACTTATTTAGGTGAAAAAACTTTGGCTTATCATTCCAGTATCGGTTGCCCGTTCACCTGTTCCTTTTGTGCAGTGGTTCCCACTTATGAAGCAAGATGGAAAGCTAAGTCTGCCCAATTGGTTTATAAAGATGTGAAATATATAAAGGACCACTGGGGTGCTGATGCTATAGAATTTCATGATAACAATTTCTTTGTGTCAGAAAAACGCACCGTTGAGTTTTGTGAATTAATAAAGAAAGAAAAGATGCAGTGGTGGGGAATGGCAAGGATAGATACCATGTCAAAATTTAAAGATTCATCACTGGCACTCATGCGTGAGGCAGGATGCAAAATTATTTTTTTTGGAGCCGAGAGTGGCAACAATGCCATACTAAAACAAATGGATAAAGGCGGTACACAAACTGGGGAACAAATAGCAGAGTTTGCTGCAAGAATGAGAAAGTTTGATATTATTCCTGAATATTCATTTGTGCTGGGGACACCCGCCGCCACTGCTGAAGAAGTAGATAAACAAATTGATTTTGAAATTGATTTTATCAGGAAGATAAAGTATATTAATCCTGACACAGAAATTGTATTATATACATACAGCCCTGTACCTACAGAAGGTTCTGAATTATATAACCAGGCAATAAGTAAAGGATTTTCGTTTCCCCAAAAGCTGGAAGACTGGATAAGTCCGCAGTGGGAAAATTTTGATATGCGTAAGAACCCGCTTACACCATGGCTCACTGCTGAAATGATTGATAAAATAAGAAATTTCGAAATTGTTTTAAATGGTTATTATCCAACGGTAACAGATATCAGGCTGAACAATTTTAAAAGAAAAATAATACAGGCGGTTTCAGGAATGCGGTATAAGATTAATCTATACAAACATCCTTACGAAATAAAATTACTGCAAAAGCTTTGGAAGTATCGCCAGCCGGAAATACAGGGGTTTTAATAATAACCGAATGATTGATGTATCGTCATATAATATTGATAAAACAATTGGCCTGTTAGCTGTTGATAGCAACGCTTTTGAGGAACAATATATAAGGGTACGCAAAAATGAACAAAGGATTTATACAAATGAAGAGGTTGCTTTGCTTCCTGATATTTCTCCTAATCATATTCATTATGCTGAATGGAAAATTAGAAAGCGTTCGTGCAATAGACTTATTAATTATCTCCGCAAAAAAAACAGGCCTTTAAACATTTTAGAAGCCGGCTGTGGTAATGGATGGCTTTCTTCAAAGATGGCTGAGATTGATAATACTTTAGTTACCGGTCTCGATATAAATATTACAGAATTAAAACAGGCATGTGAAATATTCAATCATAAGGCTAACCTGGTGTTTATTTATGGAGATGTTCATGATAAGTTAACCTCCGGTTCATTCGATACAATTGTATTCGCAGCATCCATTCAATATTTCCCGTCAATAAAAGAAATATTAGATACTGCATTCTCATTATTAAACACCGGCGGTGAAATTCATATTTTGGATACATTTTTTTATAAGAAGAATGAAGTGAAGAATGCTATTGAAAGAACAAAAAATTATTATACAGCACTAGGTCATAACGATATGGCAGATTATTATTTTCACCATACTGTTGACGAGCTTAAAGCTTTTGACTACCAAATCTTATCTCCGAAAAATTCAATAATAAATAAGTTATCAGGAAAAACTACTCCCTTTCCATGGATACGAATAACCGGGAATAAATGAGTACGCAATCATTATATCACACCTATAAACGGTACCGCACTTTACAAACGGATACCATAACTGCATTACCAATTGTTATACTAATGCCGCATAGTGCCTGCAATTGCCGCTGCGTTATGTGTGATATATGGAAAGGCAATAAGAACCTGAAACAACTAACTGAGCCGGATATAACCGGGCTGCTTTCATCGCTTAAAAAATTTGGAACCAAACAGGTTGTCATGTCGGGGGGAGAAGCTTTGCTCAATCCGAATTTCTTTCGCTTTTGCCGGATACTGCAACAGGAAAATATAAAAGTCACTTTATTATCAACAGGCCTTACGCTTAAAAATAATGCGGAACAATTGGTAACCCTTGTGAATGATATTATTGTTTCGTTAGATGGAAATGAGGTTTTGCATGATACAATAAGAAACATCCCCGGCGCCTATTCAAAAATGAAAGAAGGGATTGCAGCCATACGGGCAATTGATAAGGATTATAAGATAACCGGCAGAACGGTTATCCATAAACTTAATTATCAATGGTGGCCGGGTATAATTGATAGTGCAAAGGAATCAGGTTTGGACCAAATTAGTTTTTTGCCCGCAGATGTAAGCAGTGAGGCATTTAATCGTGAGGTTAAATGGGATGCACCACGACAGCAGGAAATCATAATTCCAAAAGATGAACTGCCTGTTTTGGAAACAGTAATTGAACATCTTATAACAACATACAAAGAAGATTTTGACAATGATTTTATTGCAGAATCGCCGGAAAAAATTCAGAAGATATACACGTATTACAGTGCCTTGCACGGAATAAATTCTTTCCCCTATAAAAAATGTAATGCACCCTGGGTATCAACGGTTATTGAAGCGGATGGCTCGGTGCGGCCATGTTTTTTTCACCCAACAATTGGCAACATACGGGCCGGGGCATTAAGTGATATTCTTAATAGCCATGAGGCAAAACAATTTAGAAAAACGTTGGATATGGATACTAACAGTACCTGCGTTAAATGTGTTTGCTACTTAAATCTTTCACCCAATACCAGCCTGTAAAACAAATGAAGAAGATACTTTTTTCTCATTCCTATTTTTTACGCTTCGATCCCAAGCAGTGGTCAACAGGCCAGCCCTATGCACCATTAGGAACTTTGTATGCTGCGGCTTTAATGAGAGAAAATGGTTATGATGTTTCTTTATTTGATGTGATGTTTTCCCACCAGCCTGAAGAAGTGATTGCAGCTTTGGATGAACAGCAGCCGGATTTTTTTGTGATGTATGATGATGGCTTTAACTACCTCACAAAAATGTGCCTTACCAATATGCGTGAAGCTGCCTTTAAAATGATAAAACTTGCAAAACAAAAAGGTTGTACCGTAATTGTTTCCAGCTCTGACTCCACAGACCACTATGAACAGTATTTAAATGAAGGAGCAGATTTTATTTTGATAGGTGAAGCAGAATTTACATTGCTTGAATTGGTGCAGTCTATTACAGGAGGGAAAAATAATTTTACAGCAATACAAGGGCTTGCTTTTAAAGATAGTGATGCACTGATAAAAACTTCCAGGCGAACAGTTATAAAAGAGTTAGATACTTTGCCGTTACCCGCCTGGGACCTTATTAATATAGAGCCCTATAAGCAGTCGTGGCTAAAACATGCAGGCTATTTTTCTATGAATATGGCCACTACACGGGGATGTCCTTTTAAATGTAACTGGTGTGCAAAGCCGATATATGGTAATCGCTACAATTCAAGATCTCCAGAAAATGTAATTAAAGAACTAAAATTATTAAAAGAGAAATACCAGTTTGATCATATCTGGTTTTGCGATGACATTTTTGGGTTGAAACCCGGATGGGTAAATGAAATGGCAGCGCTTGCAGAAATGGAAAGATTACAATTCAGATTTAAAATTCAATCCAGGGCAGACCTGTTAGTACAGGAAAATTATGTTACAGCATTAGCCCGTGCCGGCTGCGAAAATGTTTGGATAGGTGCTGAAAGCGGCTCACAAAAAATACTGGATGCAATGGATAAAGGAATTACTGTTGCCCAAATATATAAGGCCGTAAAGCTTTTAAAAGAGTATGGTATTAATCCTTCCTTCTTCATACAGTTTGGATATCCCGGCGAAACCAAAGAGGATATAAAACTCACTATGAAGATGATAAATGAATTACTGCCCTATGAAATCGGCATCTCTGTTTCTTATCCTTTACCCGGAACGGTATTTTATGAAAAAGTAAAACTGCAATTAAAAGAAAAAGCAAACTGGACCGATTCAAACGAGATGGCATTGATGTTTAAAAATACTTACCAGCCTCAATTTTATAAGCAACTTCACAGGTACGTTCACAAAAGTTATCGAAAACATTTAGCATTCGAAAACCTGCTTAAACTGTTTATGTACCCGCTAAAGGCAAATTTATTTACGCTAAAAAAAGCGCTTTCAGGTTTATATTATCTGCCTGCAGCATTTATTGAAAAAATTAAATTAAACCATTTAGAAAAGGCATTATGATTAAACCATTTTCTCATAATGAACAACAGGCCGAAGCTGCCTTTACATTACAGGCGCTAAATTTTGATGAATTATACAATGCCGATACAATTATACAATACAAAAGAAAACGTGTAAGAGATCATTTGATGCAATATCTGCAACCGGGCAGTTCCATCCTGGAGTTGAATGCCGGAACCGGTGAAGATGCAATATTTTTTGCACGGCAGGGGCATCATATTCATGCAACCGATATATCGGCAGGAATGCAGCAGGTATTAAAAGAAAAAGCAGGAGCCTGTAATTTACAAACCAATATAAGTAACGAGTTGTGTTCTTTTACCCAACTTGATCAGCTACAAAATAAAGGTCCTTTTGACGCAATCTTCTCAAACTTTGCAGGGTTAAACTGCACAAGCGACCTGGATAAGGTATTAGCCTCTTTTGATGCTTTATTAAAACCAGGAGGCACAGTAACCCTGGTTATTTTACCCAAATTTTGTTTGTGGGAAACGCTGCTTGTTTTTAAAGGGAAATTTAAGACTGCAACACGAAGATTTTTCAGTAACTACGGCAGAAAAGCAAATATAAACGGCAAGCACTTCAGATGCTGGTATTACGATCCTTCCTTCATCATATCGCAGCTAAAAAGCGCTTTCGGTTTATTAAGTATTGAAGGGCTATGCACTGTTGTACCACCATCTTATATAAATAAATTTGCAGAAAACCGCCCTAAGCTTTTTACATTTTTAAAAAGAAAAGAAAATGTATTAAAAACAAAATGGCCGTGGAAATATATTGGCGATTATTACATTATCTCCCTGGAAAAGAAGCAATAAACAAGCTGTTAATCGGCAGGCTTCATTACTATTATTTTTTTATGTAACAATTCAAATACTTTTCTCTCGTACTGGTCAATAAATTTATTTTGAAAATTTTTAGGATCCGGCTTTGCGCAAAATTTAGTTGCGCACATCCCCATAATCAGCCCGCGGGAATTTAGTTTTCTCTCCTGTGTTTTTTTAAGCCATCTTTTTGAAGTTATATTCATCAGTATATTATCCAGCATATTACCAATAGGATTACTTAACATTTTTTCTACCAGCCATTTTATCGCGGGATTATTAATTTTTTTTGCTGAAGAAATCCGCATGTACTTATTCGGCAGAAAAGTTTTGATCCATGCATTATCAGAATAAAATTTTTCAAAAGACGCACTGCCCTGCAAAGGCAGCAATGTAGCAATTTCAGTGGCTGTGTAAATATTTTTTTCAGCAATTTCAACATGGTCTTCTTCGATAAAATAATTCATGCAATAAAAATGTTGCTTATTAACCAGGAAGGTTAATTTTTTAAAACAGTGCATAAATGTCCTGGCAAGCCATAAACGATTTTTAGCTGTTATAATAAACAGGTCAATATCAGATGTATCATCTGCAAAATTTTTAGAAAGCGATCCGGAAACAGCAACTCCTCTTACAAATGGAAACTTTGCCAATCGTGAGGCCACTGTTTTTGCTGTTATCAAAAGCTGCTGCGCTTTGTTATTCCCATTATTTCTTCTTTGAGCAATTGAATAGTTATTTTGTAAGCTATAAAATTCGGCCAGCTTAAAAATTAAAGAGCCATCAACCAATGCCTGCAAAGTCATTTCAAATTCCGCATGTTCATAAAAATTAGGAAGAAACAACCATATCTCTCTTTTTTGTAACGGGTATGTAAAAATATCAAAATACGCAAGGGTTGATAATATATCATTTTTTATCAGCAAATAACGATTGTAGCTTTTAGAAGGATTCAAAACCGGAGTATTTTTAAGTGATAGCTTCTTATAATTAAGAACGGGTAATCAGTTTAAAGGTTGCCTTAGCAAGGCTTACCTCATTCAGTAACGTATGTTTGATTAAAAATAATTTCCTTAGTGTTTTTTACTGCATAGCATTCATAAAAAAACTGCTCATAACAATTAATGATCATTGGCCAGTTAAATTCGCTGCCTATCTTTTTATAATTATTGCTGATCATCATTTCCTCCTGTTGGTTCCTGGCTGAATGCTGTATGATCTTATTAATATCTGAAGCATCAGTAAAAAAAATTGCATCATTATTAAGAACAGATTTATTAAAAGAATTATTATGAGCAGCAATGAAAGCCTTGCCTGCCATAGCTTCCAATAAAGAAGGATTGGTTCCGCCAACGCTGTGCCCATGAAAATAAATGTAAGAGTAAGCAATCAGCTTTCTTACCGTTCTATTATTAAATATTGAGCCGGCAAATTTAATACGCTCATCATTTTTATATTTATTTATAAGATATTTCCCAAACCCGTTTTTTGTATTACCGATAACAACAAAAGTTTTATCGCAATCTGTTTGATGAAACCCATCGAGAATCATTTCTATATTATTCTCAGGCTCCATACGGGCTACTAACAGGAAATATTTGTGTTTTGCTATTTTATACCAGGAAAATACATCTTCATTTGTGTCATTAATGATTTCTGCTCCATAAGGAATGTATTTGGTATTAATTTTATATTTCTCATCCAGGTAGTTCTTTATCATTAAGGAATCAGCTATAAAAAAGCCCCGTGATTTTATGGCAAGCTTTTCTGTATATAACAAAAATCTTCTCACAAGTGCTGAATATTTGGACCTTTTCCATTCAAGGCCATCCATGTTGGTAATTACTACAGCATTTGCAGGATACAAATTTTTCCAGATAGAACTGCTGGTATATCCAAGCATAAGAATAATATCAAAATTCTTTTTACGGGTATCAAGAATGCAATTAAGGTCATAAATAAATTGCCCGGCAGTTCCAATTAAAAATTCAGGATCAAAGCACCGGACAATCTGTACGCCATTCCAGTTATTCTCTTTATACGGATGCTTATGAGAATTATAAACCGTTACAGCATGTCCTTTTTCAACCAGCCCTTTAGAAAGGTAGCCGGCAATTTGTTCAAAGCCTCCATAATTATTGGGTATACCTCTTGTTCCCAGTATGGCTATTTTTAGTGGCATGATGTGTTTTCACATCTTTATACGCAATTTTGGTTTGAAGGGCTGCCTGTTGCCATGTATAATCAGTAAATATTTTTTTCCGCAGGGCCTCATTGTATTCCTGCAAAGAAGCCTTTTCTACGGCTGCGTAAATACTTTCGGGCAATCCGGGGTCGCAATAAAACCCTGTTTCTTCAAAATATTCTTTAGCATCTCCTTTATTTGTAATAACCACATTACAACCCATCACAGCGGCTTCCAGGGAACTGAGACCTGTAGTTTCAAACCAACTCGGCAATACATGTACTTTTGCCTGTTGATAATATTTCAGCAATTCGTGTTGAGATACATGTTCAATAAAATTGATATTATTGGCTGCAATTTTTTTACATTTTTGATAATACCCAAGCTGGTTAGGTGCAGGTGCGCCGATGAGCAATAAATTGAACTTTGTTTTATTGAGCGCTTTAATGAGGTTTATTTGATTTTTTATCCCTTCTATTCTTGCAACGCAGATAACCAGGCCACTATCTTTTTTTATAGTTTCATCAAAGTGAAATAATACAGGGTCAACTCCATTTGGAACAATAACATAATTATCGGCGTATTTATATTGATTGCTTATGCGTTCATATTCCAGTTTAGAATTAGGAAGTAACATGGAGGTTTTTTTCAATATTTTTTTTACAGCCCTGCGGTGACCTTTCAGAATATATGAAAAACTCATCAGCGCATCATTACCACGTAACCACCGGGCTAAAGTTTTAAGGTATTCGATACTATCAGCAGGTAACCATCTGAACAATACGCCTGCAATCCCTTTCCTGTAATGTTTATCATATTCACTATAATCAATCAATATTGGTGAAACAACAAATGGTTTTTTAGATTTTTTTAAATGATAAAGAATATCTGCCGGGCGGGTAATATTAAAAAAATGAATCAGATCGTACCGGTTATAATCAATTGCTTCATCAGTTAATTTTATATCTGCTGTTACCCCAATAGCAGCAAGATGTTTGGCCGTTTCCAATACCTGCACCGTATCACCGCCTTTTGCAGTAAATAACGTTGCTCTTGTTATCATTGCCACTCTTATCATCACTTTTAATTAACCCTTATAATATAATTTTCGGGAAGAAGCTTTTACATCAAACTGCGGAAAAGCATTTGTAAAAGCCAATATCCATATTACATACTCAGCTATATTGGTTATAAAGCTTCCCGTAAACTGGTATAGAAAAATAAAAAGAAATAACAGCAACCGGAAATAGTTTATCCAAACTCTTGTATAAAAAAACAGGAACAATTCAATCAATATCCTTATGCAAAAGCCTATCCATCCAAAGATAGCAAGCGTTTCAGCAGCTGCATTAGGTATGGCGATAGTGTTATAATCCAAGTCATACAAATAATAACTCCTGATAATATCACCTCCTAATATTTTAATCTGTCCCGGCCCAACCCCCCAGGCAGCGCTTTTCTTTTCAAGAATTTGATTAGCCAATATAAATGCATCTGATGTTCGCCCCTTACCCGATGTATCATGCCCTGTGATAATATTTTCTAATCTTAAAAAGAAATTATTCCCCGGGAAAAATACAAGCACAATAAACAATACTGATAAAAAAATAACAAGGGTGAGTATGAAAATATTTAATGCCCTTCTTTTTTGGGTAAGGGTTTTAAAATAAATAATATAAGTAAGAATAATTGCTACCATAACAGAAGCTATTACACCGATGGAAAAAGAAAGTATATAAGGCAGGAACAACATCATCAGCAATAGCCAGCTGTTTAATTTATTTTGCCTTAAAACGATCTGTAGAAAATAAAAGAAAAATAAAGGCGTAAATAGAGTTGCATAATAAGATGCTTCGTATGTAAATAGCTTTAGCCTCTTAACATCACTTACCCCCTCTGTTAACGAACTTTTCATCCATAAGAGATCATCATACGAAGTAAAATAAATGGGGATCGCAATAAGGCATAGAATAAAATTGATCACTAATAATTTCCTGAATATTTTTTCAGGATCGGAACAGCTCTTTAAAAATGTATAAAACGCCTGGCAAAAAATATAGACTGCAGTAAAATTTAAAACTGAGATCACATAACTTTTTATCTCGATCCCAAATATCAAATGCATAATAAAAAAAGGAGCCAGGCATATAAAGAAAGGCAGCAGGATCTCTCTTTTGCGTGAGGTAAGTATCCACCAATAAAATAAAGGACTTAAGATGGCTGTATAGGTTAAACCAAAAGGCAATGCCAATGCGTTTACAAAGAAGTAAATAAAAGCGAACGGGAGATACTTATTTATGCTCATGCCTGTCATTTTTTAAGAACGCCAGCATTCCTTTGTAAACGCCCCATGCTCTTTTCCACTGCCCCGTAACTATCCTTTTAATAAATCGTAATGTGACAAAAAAAAGCGCCATAGCCACTTTTGTCTTTTTGTATTTTGATAAAAAAAGCAAACCGTTACGTGTATAGTAATAATCAGCTAAAAAACTTTTTCCAATTGTAGTGCTGACCTTATCATAACAAACAGCAGTTTCGCAAACCTGTAATTGATACCCTGCCTGTTTAGCCCGGTAGCACCAATCCGTTTCTTCCCAATACAAAAAATAATTTTCAGGAAATAATCCCACCTCGTTAAAACTACGGACACTGGTAAACAATGATCCCCCGGAGATATAATCCAGTTCCGGGATGTCGCTTTTTTTTTCTATAAATTCAACCGTGGCAGAATTAAAATTTATTTTACCACCTGCATATAAATGTACTTTTTGCGGAGCATCATAATATTTTATAACTGAACCTATGATGGACCTGGGAGAAATTTTTTCAGCAAAAACAACAAGCCCGGATAAAGTTGTTTCCTCTACAACCATATCGGGGTTTAACAACCAAATGTATGCATCCTCATTTAAAAGTTTTTTCAATACAACATTAATACCGCCTGCAAAACCTTTATTAGTATCATTCTGAACAAAATTCAACCTGGCAAACATTGAGGCTTCCATCCCCCTGCTTAATTCATCACTGTGAAAATATTTGTATGGTACCGGTTTAATATTTTGTCTGGATGACGATAAAGAGTTATTAGGATTACTGCTATCATCAGCCCATCGCATCAAATACTCTAATGATCTGTTTTGAGAAAAATTATCAATCACAATAACAGAATAATTATCGTATGCAGAACGAAATACTGACTCCAGGCATTCCACAACCTCTTCCCATTTTTTGTAGTTAAGGATTATGATGTATACGCCGGGCATATTATTTTCCATTCACCAATATTTTTATTCTCAACATCAACAATCCTTTTGTATAAAAATTTTGATTTACAATGGCTGTGGTATTATATAACCTGTTAAATTATTATTACTAAGTTTCCAATTAAGACCGACCGTTATAAACAATTCAGTTATTATAATACTTATGGCTGTGCCTGTAGCTCCCCAAATATTTACGAACAAAATATTACATGCAATGTTTATGATCGTTCCCGCTCCAAGGATACTTAAATAACTTTTCTTACGGTTAAAAGCAATTAATAACTGGTAGGCCGGGATATTAAGGCAAACAATTACCGGTACAAAGCTTAACAACCGGAGTAATGAAACAGGTAATGTTGAAGTATCTTTAAGAAATACGTGTATAATCTCCGGCGATAAAGTAAAGAGCAGGCTGCAACCTGCAATCACCATTAAAAGAAAGGGCAGGTAAATTTGTTTTAAAAAAATATTTACTTCGTCTTTGTTTTTGTGGCTAAGCTGGCAAATATGCGGATATACAACCTGTGAAAATAATGACAGTACCTGCCGTACCGTAAAAAAAATCTTTTCAGCAATACTATAATATCCAACAGTGAGATCGTTAGTAAATATCCTCAGTATAAAAACATTACTGTATAAATAAGTATTGATACAAAGATTAGAAATGGTGATCTGCCAGCCGTCTTTTATTTCATGAATGATATCTGCCCAATGAGGACGAAAAAATTTCAATTTAAAAATATGTACAGCAATACAAATGCTGAAAATACCGGCCACCATATTTCCGATTCCATAAAAGAAAAGAAAAAGATAGCCATCTTCTTTATGGCGGATAAAAAATAAAACAAGGATAACAAAGATCAATCTTGCAATAAATGTACTGATGGTTATGAAATGCATTTTCTCAACTCCCTGGAAAAACCAGTTAACAAATAAAGACTGACCGATAACATAGGTAAAGCCAAGAATATATAATTGTGCGTTATGCCCAAAAACAGGAGTTAACAACGCAAGTACCATCAGCAATAGAAATAATAATGCTGTTATTAATAATTTGGAAGCCAGTACCGTAAAAAAAAACTTTGAAACTCTTTGGTTATCCTGCTTATACAATGCAATATCTCTTGTAGCAGTAAGATTAAACCCATAATCCGAAACAGAAGATAAATATATCATCAGTACCTGTCCAATAACCACTACTCCAAATCCGTCTGCGCCTATCGTAGTTATCACCAATGGCATAACAAGCAGGGGAAGTAACAGGTTTATCCCCTGCACCATACCAATGGAAATAAAATTTGAAAACAGTTTCCTGTTATTAGTTCTTTGCATTATGATATAAATACGAAGATCAAATGTTGCAGGTTGCTTATGCCCGTTTTTAAAGCAACCTATTTACTTTAAATATCGTATAAACTTATTTATTGCAGTCATTCTAATAAAACATCAGTAAATACCAGCAGCGTCTATGGATCCTGAAAATAAAAAAGATGATCTTGACTTAATAATCCTGGCTGAAAGAATTTTCGCTTTTTTCAGGAATTATGGCAGGCTGATAGTTATATTTTCAATTGCAGGTATACTCACCGGTTTATTATTGTTCTTTGTTTTGCCAAAGAGATACTCATCTACATTGTTGCTGCACTCTTTTACACTTACCAATACAGAACACATTAATATCATTGAAAACTGGAATGAACTTTTAAAAAAAGGTGAATATGATGCATTAAGTAAAGATTTTAATTGCGATCCTGAAATGCTAAAAAAGGTAAATTCTATCGCTGCAACAGAAATACAAAAATTATACATCCCGAATAATCCCAATGGTTTTATGGTGGAAGTTATTGTAATGGACACCGCTGTGCTGGATCCATTGCAAAAAGGAATTACTGCAGGGCTTGAAAACGGGGAATATTTGAAAGCAAAATTAGAAAGTAAAAAATCCAACCTTACTCAACTTATTGAAAAAGTAAAGATCGAGATAGTAAAGCTCGACTCTACAAAAAAGGATATAGAAAACAGCATCAGTAATAATAATAAAAGCCCGTCATCCTATATTATTGACGTATCCGGTATTACAAGCCAAATGATAAGCTTAAATGAAAAGCTGTTAGGCTACCAGGACGACCTGAAATTTACACATGCAGTACAGGTTTTACACAACTTCGCAAAGTTCAAAAAACCTGAATCGCCAAAACTGTTTAAATTATTGGTTTTAGGTTTTATTGCCGGGTTTAGCATAGGGTATATATCGGCCATATATAAATATGTGCGAAAAAGAATGGCGAATCGTATCCAAACCCAACCAAATTATTTTTAAATGATAAATGGAGGGACCACTTCAAAATATTCAGATTATCTCCTTCAAATATTCTACATCATTTTTTTCGCCAGTATCATTTGTTCTTTCAGGGCTGTAAGCAGTATTGTTATTGCCCTTATTTTAATAACAAGCCTGGTTAAAAATAAAACTGAGACAGGTTTATTTTTAAATAAGAATTTAAAAAACAGTTTCCTGGCTGGTTGCTGTATATTTTATTTACTGCAGGCCGCTTCACTTTTGTATACGCACGATTTGCCGGAAAGCATACAGCATTTAAGAATAAAAAGCGGGCTTGTTTTAATTCCCCTTGCTGTTTGCTGCAGCAATTACCTGGATCCTTTACGTGTTAAAAAACTTATGCAGCAATATCTATGGATTCTTTCTGCAGCTATGTTGTATTGCTTTGTTATTGCCTTACATAGATATTATTTTCTGCACACAGGAGATGAAGTTTTTTTTTATCATGCATTGGTAAGCCCGTTCAGGCAGAATGCCGTACAGGTATCTATTCTTTTATTTATCGGGCTTATACATTTATTGGGAATAGCCCGGGGAGATGTATATCTCCATAATAAGTTTGTTCATTACCTGCTGGTTTTTTATTTAATGTTCTGCATACTGCTGCTTTCTTCCAAACTGGTTATAATTTTTTCAGCAGCCTGCTTTGTTTATTCTTTTATTATTTCTTTAAAAAAGAATCAAAAAACATTGCTTACGTTTTCATCAATATTTATTTGCGTTGCTATCGCATTGGTTTTGTTAATGAACAATCCTGTAAACAAAAGATTCAATGAAATAATTTCAGGCAACATCTGCCTGGTTCACCAGCAAAAATTTTCTCCTGCAATTTATTTTAATGGTTTACAGTTCCGGCTGCTTCAATGGCGTTTTGTTTCAGAAATATTAAGAGAAAACAATGCTTGGCTAACAGGTGTAAGCCCCGGCGATGCACAAACATTTCTTGATAACAAATATATTTCAACAAATATGTATGTAGGCGAAACAAAGAACGGGGGCTTTTTAGGATATAATACGCACAACCAGTTTCTGCAATCAGTTTTACAATCAGGCATTTTTGGTTTGCTGATTTTTATAGCCATATGCTGCAGCATGATACAATTGGCTCTTCAAAAAAAAAGTATGGTACTTTCTTCCATCGTAATATTATTAATTGCCTTCGGTTTAAATGATTCTTATTTAGAATCACAATATGGTGTGATATTATTTACTTTTTTCCCGCTCTTTTTTTATTATGGTACTGAGAGCAAATTTAAGGGCAGGCAGAGAATGGAGGAAGGGAAATGACAGATTAGAAAATTACTTTTGTAACATCTGAAAAAGCAACTAAATAATATTTTATTTTCTTAATTTTTATAAAGTAGTTGAAGCAATTTTATGTAAAGCTTTAATAACAATTTCAAGATCACTAATACTTCTAAAACCACTAAAGCCTACAGCCAGTTTAGTTCCATCCTGCAAAATAATTGGTTGGCCTCCCTCCCATCCTATATAATCAGGTCTTTTAATTCCAAATTGTTTTTCATCTATCTCATTATTAAATGCAAGCCGTTCATATGCACCAGTTTTTATTCCTGTAATCCATACCTGGCTTGCC
The DNA here is from genome assembly GCA_028288585.1 of Chitinophagaceae bacterium. GTDB lineage: Bacteria > Bacteroidota > Bacteroidia > Chitinophagales > Chitinophagaceae > Ginsengibacter. The sequence goes on from JAQBNL010000001.1 coordinate 55,170, forward strand.
TTCAGCCATGCAACTCTATAAGTTTCCCTTCCTCTGATTTTATCAGTAAGTCCAAACATCCTTCCATAAATACATCCTTCATTATCAATAATACAAACAGATACATTTCCATCAGCCTTTATCCTGTCTTCTTCTATTTCCATATACATTGGAATCAAATTTTCTATTTCATCAATAATAGCTGTAATAGTAGCCGTCAATATTTTCCGTTCCATAAAATTTATTTTTTTAAACTTTCTTCCAGGAATTATCCTGTGAGCTTTTAAAAATCGCTTCAATAACTTTCATATTATTTACTGCATCTTCCAGATCAAATGGTACAGGAGCACCATCAAGTATAGCTTTTGAAAAAGCATCTCCCTGCAGGGTATATTGATCTACAGCCTCAAAAACAATTTTTTCAGTGCCGCTTTTCAGGTGAAGCCAAATTCGGCTGGATTTATCAGGTGGTGCATTTACAGGAATTTCTATTTCTATTCGTCCCTCTGTACCTAAAATATTTACACGCTGATAAGGCATTAATTGTGTAGAGCAGGTAAATGTAGATGTGCCGGATAAAAAATCAAGCATACCTGAAGCGATACGATCTGTTTGAGAACCGGGATCGTATTCCACTAAACCCAATGCACGGGCAGGCTCTTTATCAAATAAAAAACGGGCAAAGGAAATGCAATAACAGCCAATGTCCATCATTCCGCCCCCGCCTGCATCTTTTTGATTGCGGATATTATTTACATCAATGTTATAATAAGAAAAGAATGACTGCACAATTTTCAATTCTCCTATTGTACCATCGCTTACAAGCTTTTTAGCATGCTGCCATTGCGGATGAAAGCGATACATAAATGCTTCCATTACTTTTAAATGAGGTTTTTGTTTTGCAACTTCCCTTAACGCTTTTGCCTCTGAAACTGAAAGAGCTAAAGGCTTTTCACACAATACATGTTTGTCAGCTTCAATAGCTTTTTTGGCCCATTCAATATGCATGTGGTTGGGAAGCGGAATATAAATGGCATCTATTGCTGCATCATTCAATAACTCTTCGTATGTGCCATATACCTTCTCAATATTTAAAACTTTAGCAACTTTTTTTGCATCTTCTATATTTCTTGAAGCAATTGCAACTACATCACAATAGCTTCCTTTTTGTATGGCAGGAATTACTTTTTCTCTTGCAATTTTTGCTGTGCTTATTATTCCCCACCGAACTTTATTCATGCAATGGTTTTATAAAATGTTTTTGAATTACTCCAGACGATAAAGCCGCTTACTCACAAATTAAATCTTCTTACCATAAATTCTATTAAGAAATAACAGGGTCTGATATACCTATAACTGCACTTTTTTCTCTCAATTTATTTTTTGATGTTTTGCCTGATCCTTTGACAGCTATTATTGTTATTATAGCTGAAAGAAAAAGAGAGCCTGACATAAATAAATAGGACGCACCAAATGAACCGGTAGTTCCATTTAAATAACCTACTAAATATGAACCTGCAAATGATCCTAAAGCTCCTAAACTATTAATTAAAGCGATAGCTCCGCCGGCAACATTCCGCGGCAAAATTTCTGTAATAATTGCAAAGAATGGCCCATACGGGGCATACATGGCACCGCCTGCAATAATCAGCAATACAAATGATAACCAAAAATTAGAAGTACCAATTAAGTAAGAACTATAAAAAGCAATAGCTCCAATTAAGAGAAAAGGCCATACAAAAGATTTCCTCTTTAAAGTTTTATCAGAGAAATAAGATGCGCTTAACATACTGATTATCGCTAAAACATAAGGAATGGAAGCAAGCCAGCCTGTTTTTACAATGTTCATATTAGGTGCTGCATTTATTATTGAAGGTAACCACATTACAAAACCGTATACACCAATACTCCATAAGGCATATTGCAGGCATAATAATATTACTGTTTTGGATTTAAAAGCTGCTGCATAATTTTTAACAGGCTTAATGCTGTTTTGCTCTTTTTGTAATTCCTCTTCCAGATCATCCTTTTCTGTTTCGGTTAACCATTTGGCATCTTTAGGTTTATCAGATACCAACCGCCACCAGAAAAATGCCCATACTATTGCGGGCAATCCTTCCCAAATAAACATCCACCGCCAGCCGACAGACTTTATCAAATAACCCGACAAAATTGACATCCAAAGTATAGTAGCCGGATTTCCAAGAATTAAAAAGGTATTGGCACGTGAACGTTCTGACTTTGTAAACCACCTGCTTAAAAACACAAGCATAGACGGCATTACGGCACTCTCTACAACACCGAGCATAAACCGGATAACTATCAAAAGATTTACATTGCTTATCAAACCTGTTGCCATAGCCAGGCCACCCCAAAGTATCAAAGACCAAAAAATTAATTTTTTAGCGCTTCTATTGGCAGCATATATGGCGCCGGGAATTTGGAAAAAGAAATATCCCAGAAAAAATAATGATCCCAGTAAGGAAGAAATTGACGCAGTAATATGTAAGTCTTTTGCCATTCCGCCGGCAGCTGCAAATCCAAAGTTTGCCCGGTCAAGATATGCAAGACTATATGTGATAAAAGCGATAGGAATTAAGCGGTACCAACGCTTCCTGGCAATTGTTTTTTTCATGATCAATTAATTTTAATTTTACTAATACCCTGATGAAATTTTATTCTCCGGATTTACTCTTGTTATTACCATGTTCTTTTGCTCATAACTTTATCCAGCTCGGCCCGGGTCATCTTTCCCAGCTCGGGATGCTGATCGAGCCATTTGAGAAAATCTGTTTTTATCTCATCTGTCCATTGGCTGTCTATCTGGCCCGTTGTATATTTTTTTGATTTAACCATTTCAAATCCAAACACATCTTTGCGGGCAACAAATTCAGCAGTGCTGATAACTTGCTCTGCCATATGGGCCGGTACAAATAGCACGCCTTCCCCCTGTGCAATAACTAAATCTCCCGGCAATACCATTACATTGCCTATACGGATTGGCGTGTTAAGGCCCATTAATACCATATCTTCCAGAAAGGATGGATGAAAATCACGGACAAAAGCATTAAAGCCGTCAATATTCTGTAACTCCTGAAGGTCTCTTGCGGCGCCATTAAAAATTACTCCATTTCCTGATTTACTAAAAATTGAATTCCCCAAAGTAGATCCCATAAGTGTACCGCCTCCAATTTTTCCAAAACCATCTGCCACATAAACATCACCTTTTGTAAGTGTTTCTATTGGCCATGCATTTGTATTTCCTTTTCTGCCCTGTTGAGTTGTTCCCCGGTTTTTAATTGCCTTTTCAACATCGGGACGGCTTGGCATAAACATGGCTGTAACGGCCCTTCCAATTACAGGAACATTATTTTTTACCATTTTCCAGTTTCCCTCGAATTGATTGGTATAGCCTTCATTTTTTAAAACTGTCCATGCATCATCTATTCCTATTTTTTTGGCTCGCTGTAATAGATCATCGGGAATTTTAGGTCGGCCATCGGCAAACCGTTCTCCTTTCCACTCTGATGTTAGAAAGATCAATTCCTCTTTGGGAATTGTTTGTGCGAAAGAATTTGTACAGCAAAAGCTAAAGAAAATAAAAAATAATATTTTGTTTTTATGTCTCATTGTTTTTAATATTTAATTTGATTCAGATTGTAAAAATTAACTATCATTTCAAAAGCGGATATTGTATTTCAATTTTAATTTCATTGAACTTTCATTCATCGAGTAATGATCTAATGGCTTTGTAAAGCCTGAATTCCAAACGAAAAGGATTTCATTGCCAGGTTTTAGTATCCATCTAAAACGCGACTGCCAACCTACTACTTTTGATTGGCTATCGTATTGAAAAAAATTATATAATGTAAGATCAGGACTGAAGAGAAAATTAGCATTGAACTGGTAAATATTTGCAGTGAATTCGCCTTCCCTAAGCTTTACTTTGTTTGATGTAAAAGTGCCACCAATAAAAACAAGAACAATTACTTTCCAATTGGCTGTTATCTTAAAAGAGTTTTGCTTACCTGTATAAAAATTGCCAAATCCATATGATACCTGGCCGTACACGTCACGGCTTCCTTCTGTTGTTAAGGAGAATTGATTTTCCCACCAATTATATTCATTAGCAGGAATTACATAATTAGTGTAAATATGAAAATCATTTTGCAAAAAATCATATTTATTGATAAGACTGTAGTTTAGTAATTCACCCGATGTAAATTTAATTCCAACAGGGCTAAAAGTTAATACCCTGCTTTCCATTTTATTTTTAAAATTTGTTATAAAATCAAAATCGCCTCCGACTTTATATTGTCTTATTTTTCCCTTTTTAGGTCTTGGCCCAATTACCAGGCTTCCGTATGTTTCTTTAATATTGGTTCTTGGCACATAGCCTATTCCTGCAATAAAGTTTTCACCAATCTGGAGATGTCCAATCCGAAAATTAATAAGATCATTTGGGTAAGCGAATGAAGCGCCCCAGGATGCATCTCTGCCGGAAATATTTTCGGTTTTTGTTTTTGCAACAAAAAGTATTAATGCAATATTTTTATTACCTCTAAATTTAGATGAAGCAAGTTTCACGTCCACCCCGCCAAGCATGTTGTTTGATGTATTAATTGAATTTCCAAAAGTTGTTATCATTCCTACTGATGACTGCAACCCTATATTACGGGTTACTCTTGCAATTGAAAAGTTTGTATTAGCGTAATCACGACGATCGCTAACATTAAGCATTCCAATATTCCATTTACCCATCTGGCCGGTAATTTTTGCTCCATAATTTACAGGAATAGGAATACCATTTTCCTCTAACCCTATCCTGCGTGAAAAGAACGGACTTAATTTTCCTGCAGTTGGTTCATTTCCGCTTCCTTCAAAACCATAATTAAAGTAATTGGAACCATCAAGAAAAAAATTTCGTTTTTCATCCAAGCGAAGACTAAAACGGGTAAGATTTATTTGCCGCTGATCTGCCTCTGTTTCGGCAAAGTCAGTGTTAATAGATAATGAAGCTTTTAATCCAGGAGTTACCTGGTAGAAAATATCAGACCCTCCGTTAATTTTATAACCTGTTTTATTATTTCGTTTTGAATCAAAGCCTGTAATAAAATAAGGTGAAATATCTAATCCAATGCCCTGGGTAATTCCCATAAACCCTGTAATAATTCCGGCATCTGATACTTGCACTTCTTTTGAATTTAGATTCCCAACAGGCCAGGAACCCTTTTCCTGTTTCTTCGGAATAAATCTATTCATTTTAAGCCCCCAACGATTACCCGCTTTATTAAAACCAAGCGTTTTAAAAGGAATCATAACTTCTGCTTCCCACCCTTCATTTGTAATTTTTGCTTTACCCACAAAAAGTCCATTCCAGCTTTTGTTCATTACATTTCCATTCTGGCTGATAATAGCGTCTTCAATTGCGCCCAATGCATTAATTCCAAAAAAATAAGCATTCCGATGATCAAGATAGGTATCTAAGATTATGTGTACCCTATCATCGTTCCCCGTGCTTGCATCCCTTTGCATTTCCTTTGCAGAAGTTAATTTAGGATTTTGAAAACATTTAATACCAAAATATATATAGTTAGCATCGTAGCATATATATACCTCTGTGCGTTCAGTCATGGGTTCCCCCTCATAAGGCTCACGTTGATAAAACTCATTAATTGAAGGAGTATCCCAACATTTATCATTCACATAACCATTAATTACAGGTGGCTCGGCTGTTTTTTTAAGTTCTATCGTTTTTTGCGCAAAAAGCTGGCTGGCGGAAGCAAGTAAAATAATAAAACATAATAATGCAATTTCAAATTTCATGACACTTTTTTAGAAAAGAAATTAAACACTAATTCTAAAGACAGTTGAATGAATAGTGCCTGACATCTTAATATTTTTCTTAGAAAATTGCATTACTATGGAACCCTTACTTTGATTACAATTTTTTTTATTAAATCGTACCCGGCAACTTTAAAAGCCGGACGATGAATTTCCTGCGGAGAAAAAATAAAAAAAGTTCCGGGCTCCGCATCGTAATATTTCCCTTCAGCAACTGAAAATGTTTCTGTATCAGCTTTGCCTGAATAGGGAACTGATACGGTAGTTCCTGGATGATTGATTGACGCGACACCCATTTGTGTTTTGCCTTTTATAATATATTGGATATCGTTAAAATCTCTATGTCCTTCCCAACCGACTTTGTCTTTTTCTTTTGGAGATAATTCAGAAACAATAGCATATACATTTCCCGGCTCAATATCATAATTGCCGGGTTTCAGATTGTTGAGATCGTGTGTTTTTAAGAATTCAAATGCCTTATTCCACCACACATTGTTCTTATGATATTGTTTTGAAAACTCCTGTTGATTAATAGATTTATGAGGAATAAGTTGTAACCCATTCAGCCAGCTTTTGCTTTTATACCATTTAACAGTCTTCCTATTATCTGTAGCATCTTCAGACAGTTTTGTTGAAGAGCCGCAGCTTATAAAACATGTTGAAATAATTATTAAGATTAAAAGATTTCTCATAACAGGTTTAAATATATTTTTTGCTTAACTCAATTAGTAGTCATGTGCCTTCAGGTATTCATCCAACTCTTTCCTTGACATAGGTAATTTACCTTGATAATCATTAAGCCAGGTTCTGAAATCTTTTTTAATTGTATCACTCCATTTACCATGTATTTCCCCTGTCAAATATTTTCCTTCCTGTAGTCGTACTCTTTCAAATTCATCCCGGATTGCTGTTACCTCAGAACTGATTACCAGTTCCTCTACCAGGTGGGCAGGAATAAAAATGGTTCCGAATTTATTAGCCAATACAACATCGCCAGGTAATACGGTAGCACGTCCAATGCGAACAGGAGCATTAATACTGGTGATCTCCATCTGGCTTATAGCAGAAGGATCATGTCCTTTTACCCAACCATTAAAACCTTTGGTAGCACTTAATTCCTGCATATCCCTTACAGAGCCATAAAATATCACGCCCCTCTTGGATCTGCCATAGATGGCATTTCCCAAACTTGAACCAATCAGGGTGCCATCTGCAACCTTGCCATAACTATCGGCAACATATACATCTCCGTTACTTAATACATCCACCGGCCATAAATTCCGGCTACCCTTCTGTGAACGGTTTTCAGCTTTTCCTTGTTCTACCACTACCGAATCGAGGTCTGGCCTTGCCGGCATATACTGTGCCGTTACTACACGGCCGGTCATTACACTATCCGGCTGGATAACTATCCAATCGCCCTCATATTGGTTAACGTATCCTTTTCTTCTTAATACACCCCAGGCTTCTTCCAGCGTAACATTTTTTAAACGTTCCAGCAATTGATCTGATACTTTGGGCCGGCCATCCGCTGAACGTTCTCCTTTCCATAAATAGGTAAGCGTTTTAATATATTCAGGTGATGAACCTAAACGTTGGGCATGAGTAATAAATCCACTTATAATTAAAATGATGATTAATAAATTTCTCTTATTCATAATTGATTTTTGAATTCTTTAAAATAAGTTTGATGCCATAAAAATTAATATTGATTATTTTATTCTCTTAGGTAAATAATCCATCAAATGAACGGGCTTCATTCCATTGAGGGGTAGGCTCAAACCAACCTGGATCTTCTTTGTGAAGATGTTGTTTCATTACCTCTTCATTTAATTCAATTCCTAACCCGGGAGCATCAAGCGGAACATTTGCAAAACCTTTCGTATACAAAGGTTGTTTACTCACTGTTTTCACCAGTGTAGACCACCACGGGTTATCAACGATCTGGTTGGGCACTTCTAATGCTAATACGTTTTGGGTTGCAGCTGCACAGTGTACATTAGCCATAAAACATACTGGCGTACCTGCAAAGTGAAGAGCCATAGCATGTCCTTTTTCTTCAGCATAATCACCAATCTTCTTCGTTTCTAAAATCCCACCAGAGCTTCCCATATCGGGCTGCATAATATCTACCACATGATTGTCACACATTTTTTCAAATTCTTCTTTTAAGTAAATATCTTCTCCTGACATGGTAGGCGTATTGATTGCATCTGTAACCATTTTTAATTGCTCCATGTCATTCCAGGGAAGAAAATCTTCCAGTGAAGCCAAACTGTATTTTTCAAGTGCATTTCCAACACGAATACAGGTATTCACATCAAAGTGCCCCTGGTGATCAGCGGATAGTGGAACATCATATCCGGTAATATTGCGTAAAGTCTCTACATACTCCGCAATTGCTTCCAGGCCTTTCTGAGTATATTGAATGGCCGTAAACGGATGCCGCGGACTCATGCCAGGGTTTTGAATAAGCTTATTATTATTTACCAATGCACCGGGTATATCTTTTACAACTCCAAGACCGGGGTGGCATTTCATCCAGGTAAATCCCTGTTCTATCATCCGGTGTTTCATATCTGCTTTTAGCTTTTCCATATCCATTTTTGCCACAGGTCCTTCACCGGAACCAGGAACATAAGAATATAGCCTCACGGTATCTCTATATTTACCACCTAACAACTGGTAAACCGGAACATTGTATGCTTTGCCTGCAAGATCCCAAAGCGCCATATCTACTGCCGAAAATCCACCCCCCATCCGCCCGTGCCCGCCAAATTGCCTGAGCGTTTTTAAGATCATTTCAACATTGCAGGGATTTTTTCCCAGAATTCTGCTTTTTAAAAACAGAGCGTACCTTATATCTCCACCATCTCTCACTTCTCCTAATCCATAAAGGCCCTGGTTTGTATCAATACGGATAATAGCATTTCTTGCATTGCTGGATCCTGTTCCATTACTTATAACGCAATAACGCAGGTCTGTTATTCTAAGGTCAGAAGGGCTGGAAAAGCGTGAAACCTTTGAAGTAGTTTTTGCAATAGTGTCTTCAAAAGACATACTCAATAACCCGGTTAAGGTTATACCACCTAATGCAGTTTTTTTAAGAAATGAACGCCGGTTATTACCTGTATCTGGATTATCAATTTCAGCCTGCATTGCAGCTGCAGTCTCTTTTTCCTGCTGCCTGTTTTCATTAATAAGATTTTGCAATATACTTTTCATAACGTAGTATTTTTAAATAGTTAATTAATAAACCTTTTCAATAATTTCAGATTTTTTTAACTGGACATTACTGCCCACATCATTGCACGGGCAAAGGCTACATTAAAAACTTCTGCGGCGTAACCTCCTCCTCCTCCTCCTCCGGCAACTCCACCACTCCTGTTTTTACCTTCCGGCTGTTCCCGGTCATAATCAAGAATATGAGGATGTTCAGCATACAGGGCACGGTTATACCCATGTTTGAAAAGTTCCTGCATTACGGCGAACATATTAACCTGGCCTTCATCAATAAAAACTTCGGTGTATTTATCGTAAGGAATTTCTGAAATTACATTACGATAATGCATATGATTAATGCGATCCCTGGAGCCAAAGTAGCGGCATACTTCCACAGGGTCTTCTCCCATTTCCCGGGTAACCCCACAGTCAAAGGTGATGCCGTTAGATGGACTATCAACTATTGAGATAAGTCTTTTCCAGCCGGCAAGATTAGACATAATCTGATCTGACCCATGACTGATTTGAGCAACAGGATCATTCGGATGTAATGCCATACGAACACCGGCCTTCTCTGCTACGGGGATTACTTCTTTTAAAAAATAGGTTATGTTTTCCCAAATCTCAGGTGCTCTATGAATTCCTATTTCTGTTTTGGGTGGTAAATCTTTTACTTTACTATTATCAAACCCTGTAACACCGGAACCGCCCCGTCCTTCCTTTTCATAATAACCTTCAATCAGGCGATCAACATAAAAATTATATTCAACATTGGGAAGCCCACAAGCACCAGCAACAACCAGGGATTCTTTAAATACTGCAATCTCAGCATCACGACCCGGTCTTCCAAGAATGGTATTAATTCCAACACCATGCATCATATTAAGTACACCCAGCCCATTTTCTTTAAAATGATTCATGGTTGCACGGAGTTCACTTTCCTTCCATGGCCCGGGGCCGGCGCCTGTATTAACATAATTAACGCCAATCTGCTTAAGTCGGCGCATCGCCTTTTCATCTGCATTTGGGCGGGCTCCCAAAACCAGTTTAGGTGTTTTTGGACCTTCGGCAAGAGGCCATTGAACTTTTTTTGGAGCCTCATTGCCTTTGGAAGGGTTTTTATTATCCAAAGCATTCAAACCAGTTGATGAGGTAATACCAAAAGCTGATAAAGCCGCGATGGTAGTTCCTTTCTTAATAAAATCTCTACGATTTTTTTCCATAATATTTTATTTGACTGATATTTTAAAATGCATTCCGCTTTAACAGAACAGGTTTACGATTCAAATTTATTTATCCCAGAATATCCTGGTTGAAAGAACGTCAGGCCCCTGATGAGCAACAGCTGCTTTAACATTAATTTCATTCACAGAATACTCTCTATCAGGATAAGTTAAACGCCGGATAAATCCTCCTTTAACATCAGGATCTGCCTGTGGGTAAGGATTTGGCGTTAATGCAGGAAAACCACTTCTGCGGAAATTAGCCCATGCCTCAGACCAATTTATGTATGAAGAAATCCAATATTGGGTATTTATTTGTTCTAAAGCCTTTGCCGGGTTAAAGGGATTAGTGGCCAGATATGCATCCTGGCTGGCCGGCAGAATTTCAGATGAACTAAGATATTGTTTAAACTGGTTCATGTGAGCTCTCACACCTGCATTATAAAGAGTAGCAACATTACCCGATGTCCATCCTCTTTGAGCCGCTTCGGCCTCCAATAATAATGTTTGAGAAGCTGTAACTAAAAAGGCCGGGGCAGTAATTGCAGTAACTGTTCTGCGATTGGGTTGAGAATATGCATAGCCACCTCCTATAGCTCCCGGAAAACCTGGCGCTGTACTTATGGTACCTGCGTTATAACCCAATGGCATTCCAATCTGATTAGCAGGATTAGTGTCTTCCGTTCCTGTGGAACCCAATGCATTGGCTGGAAATTGATACTTAACTGAAATTTCCTTCAGCCTCGGGTCATTGGTACTCTTAAGATAATCTACAAATGGAGCAGCCATGTAATAATTACCCCTTTCAGCAGCATGAAACCTCTCTACAAATACATTGTTGAAAGTGGTACTGAAGACAATCTTTGCATTATCAGTAACAGATTCAATTAATCCGCCATTGGCAGGATTAGTAGCGATTACTACATATTGCTGTGCTTTTGCGGGATTTACTTTGGTCAGGCGCATTGCTGTCCGTAACAAAAGAGAGTTACCAAGCTTTTTCCATTGGGCTATATTTCCATTATAAAATAATTCCTGTGTTGAAAGAGGTTTAGCAGCATCCAGTTCTTTTGTTGCCTCCATATATTCTTTCAAAAGATCGTTATAAATATCCTCTGCAGCATCATATTTTGGGAGATAAGTAGCATCCAGGTAGGCTAATCCTGCTTCTGAATAAGGTACATCTCCATATGTATCTACCAATATCTGAAATACATAAGCCTTTACTATCCGGGCCATGTTATACAGATTGCTTTTGGCAGGAACATCTTTAGTTTGATTAATTACATCTATTAAATTCTTAACCGGGCCTTTATATAATGAATCAAAAGTCAGCCTTGTTTGAATATCACTTTTTATATTATAATTACCCCCTGCTAATGAGCCTGGTTGAGGTGTTATAATTTGCTGAACAATGGCGGCTTCATAATGAACAGTTGTATTTACACATAATCTTTGTGCGTTTGAAAACAGGTAAGCAGGATCGATACTGCTTAAACTTACAGGGTCAGTATTTACCTTTTCAAAATTTTTGTCACAACTACTCATAGTTATAAAAGGTATAATTACAGCTATGTATTTAAATATATTTTTCATTTTGATAATTTAAGATTGTAATGAATTAAAATTTCACATTTAAGTTGAGTCCAAAGCTTCGGGTGGTAGGAAGCGCATAAGATTCCATACCAACATTATTATCAGAAGATTCTCCCATTGCCTCGGGATCCATATTGTCAAGAAATTTTTTGATCATTAATACATTACTGCAATAAACATTTACCGACATATTTTTTATAAAAATTTTATTTACATATTTCGTCAAATCATATCCAATTGAAAGAGTGCGCCACCTAACAAAACTTGCGTCATATACATTTGGTATACCTATTAAGCCATCTGAAAAATTTGTAAAATAATCGTAGCTGGATACAGACTTGGTATTTTTGCTGCCGTCAACATTTACTGCATCGAGGATTATACCTCCCTCCCGGCCCAGAAGTGAACTCTTAGTCATACCAAATCTCATTTCATTATAATTGGTTGCAGATATTAATTTTGCACCCGCTTTAAAATCAATCTGTGTAAAAACCCTGAAGCCCTTATAATTGATAGTGTTTATCCATGAACCGGTCCATTTAGGAATGGCGCTACCCACCGTTATTTTGTTGCCCTGTAATGGCAACCCTGATGAAACAATGATTTGGCCCTTTGCATCACGTTTATAATCAAACACCCTGAGTGAGGCTAATGGAAGTCCAACTTCATGCGATAAAGTACCAAGTGTAGCCGGTGCATTTCCCACATCAAATCTTGACTGACCATTTGCCAGCTGAAGAACCTTGCTAATATTATAGGCTCCATTGAAACCGGTTTCCCAATTGAATTTTCCTTTAACAGGCACCAGTGTGAGTAATGCTTCAACTCCCTGGTTTCTTAATCGTCCTATGTTTACTTTTGTTTGAGTATACCCGGTTGCCTGGGAGATGTCAACGTTTAGAATTTCATCGACAGTATTTTTATTATAAATTGCAAAATCCAGATTTACCCTGTTGTTGAATGTTTTCAGTTCCATTCCAACTTCTAATTCTTTCACCTTTAGTGGTCTTAAATTAGCATTGGGAGACACGATGGTAGAAATTGAGCCCAATGCGACACCATTTAATGTGCTTGTATTAATTGAATAAAAAATGTTGTTCTGATATGGATCGGTATCACCTCCAACTTCGGCATACGCAAACCTTAATTTCCCATAGTTCAACCATGATGGCGTAGACTTCATGGCATCGCTAAATACAAAACTTGTGCTTGCAGATGGATATAGATAACTGTTTGATTTCGGGTTTAATGTTGAAAACCAATCATTCCTTGCGGTTAAGTTTACAAACAGGTAATTTTTGAATGAAAAGTCAGCGGATCCATATAATGAATTGACCTTCTTATCCTGGTAAGAGTATGAAGGACTTAAAATTTGGCCGTTACCAATAGTGTACAAGTCTCTATTGTAAAAATTAGTTGCTGTAACAAGATTGGTAGTGTTTTTCTGATCCATTTGGTTACCGCCCATGGTTAAGCTAACTCCAAGATCACCAAAACTATGTTTAGCCCCAATCAGAAAGTCGAGATTGAGTTCGCGGAACGTAGATACCTGTTGCCTGTAATTTCCATTAAAACCTACTGAGGCAACTCCAAGTGTAGCTGTACCTGTGGGAGTATTGTTATCGTAAGGCATGATAAAATAATCCTGGCTTACCTGGCCCTGAATATAGAGGACTTTGGTAAAATCATAATGAAGACGAATATTACCTAAAAGCCGATCCCGTGTTTGATTTTCGAATTGCTTATTAATGATCCAGAAAGGGTTAGTTTTAGAAGTAAACCGTGAATAATGTAATTCAGTACCATCTGCCGCCACATATTGTGTTAATACTACATCCGGGATACTAATTGCAGCCGAATAAGCTGTTTCATTTATGCCGGTTGATCCACTAATTTTTACAGGGTTGTGAGAATACTCATGAGAATAATTGAAATTGCTTTGGAGGGAAAACTTAGGAGTAAATTTATAATTTAGTCCCAGGTTTACAATCTTATTCTGAAAATTCGAATTCTCTACAATTGCATTGGCTTTGATATTGGTGAAAGATAAACGGAAAGAACCTTTATCATTTCCGCCAGACAAGGCTAAAGAATTGGTTAGGCTAATGCCGGGACGATAAAAAGTTTTAACCCTGTTTCTGTTGGCTAAATAAGGTTGCATGGTGCCGTCATATTGGATTGTTGGTACACCATCCAGTTTTTCCCCAAAACTCCATGTTCCAAAGCTTTGCGCTTCGGCAACGGTGGTCTGACGCTTGCCAGCCACTCCCTCTCCATATTCATATTGAAAGTCGGTAAAATCAAGAGCATTATCTACCCGAAATTTCATATTATATTCAACAGTTGTGCCTTTACTACCGGATTTGGTTGTAATGATAATGGCGCCATCTTTAGCCCTGTAACCATAAAGCGCTGCAGCGGCGGCACCTTTAAGTACAGTCATTGTTTCAATATCAGATTCATTCAAACTCAGTAAGCCATCGCCGGCATCTGCTCCCTTCTGTGTTTTAGAAGAGGTGTTATTGATTGGACTGCCGTTAACAATGATTAACGGGGAATTATTACCGCCAAAAGATGACTGGCCGCGGATGCGGATCTTTGATGATCCACCTGGCCCGGTAGAAAGAGATGAGATATTTACCCCCGCAACTTTACCAATCAGGCTGCTGCCAATATTTGAATTTTGCCCTGACAGTTCACCCAGATTTACAGTAGCAGTAGAATACCCAAGACTTTTGGCTTGTCTTTTAATTCCCAGAGCTGTAACCACCACTTGATCCATAACCTGTATGGACTCTTCCATTTTTACGACCAGTGAAAGCGTTGTACCTTCTTGGATGTCGTAACCTGACAGAGTTTGCGAAACATAGCCTGCAGTTGTAAATGTAAAACGATAAGGGCCGCCTGAAGGATTATTAGAGAAAATAAAAACGCCTGAACTATCAGTGTTTGTACCAGCAGTAAAATTGGTCTTTGTATTTCTTATAACTACAGAAACCCCGGCTAATGGTTCATTTTTATTGTTTTGAACAATGCCTTTTATCTGGCTGGACTTTTGGGCGTTTACATCAGAAATTTTTAATATAGAAATGAGGAACATCAGGGCAATAAACGGTACCCTCAAGTTAAATTGATTGAATATCATATACAGCAATTTTATGTTGAGTAAAAAGGAATATCTAAAAAAGGAATGTTTGATAATTTTTTATATCGAACATTATGGAATGGAATGCGATCTCAGCGGTTGCCTTAATTATATTCCAATTAAAGAACGTTACGGACTATGATTTTTATTGAACTTAAATATGCCTGAATTAAGGCCTGGATGTGGAAGTCTTGGGCAATACAAATTACCTGACTTAATTTGATTAAATCTCATATAACAATCGTTTTAAGTATTAAGGGCTTAAAAAAACCAATAGGGTCAATCGCGAAAAAAAGAATTCAATTATATTTTTATTTTACAACATTTTTTTTGATCATATACGTATTACCATCTTTGGTTATTGACAGGTTATTGATATTAGCAATTTGCCTCAGGATGTATTCCACAGAATCGGATTTAGCGAAAGTGCCAATAAAGTACATTTTATTTATATCCTTTTTTGAATAGTTGATCTTTACATTGTATACATCTCCTAATTCTTTAAAAATTTCATCTAAGGACTGATTATTAAACATAATCCACGACCGCTTACTATATGTGGGAACTTCAGGATCTTCATTCAATGCCTCATTATTCTTAATCCCTTTCTTAATGGTTTTCGCCTGTACAGCGAACGAGCTAATTATTGCTGTTTCCTTATTCACATCGTAAACCAATTCTAGTCCTGGCGTCAGATACACATCTTTCATTCTGTGTTTGAGATTATTTTTTGTGGATCTAACAACTACTTTGCCTTCATATAACCGCACCCGGATTTCTTTTGCTTTTGGTATTGCTGTAACCGTAAACTGTGTTCCAAGAGCCGTAGTTGAAATATCTCCACTGAATACGGTAAAAGGCCTTGTTTTATCTTTTGCTACTTTAAAATCAGCCTTACCTTTTAATACTACATCACGCCTGTTTTTTTCGGCAGATTCTTTATATGTTAACTCGCTGTTTGCAAAAAGATTTACCTGCGATCCATCAGGCAAATTGATGCTTTTAACTTTGTCAGTTGTATTCTCTTCATGCAGCATCACCACCATCATGGTATCTGCTTTGCCTGCTATTCCATCTTCCTTATTTGCCGTAACCTGTTTCCCGGCATTATTATTATTTAAGAATCTTACTCCCACCATTACGGCAAAAACCAGCGAAGCTGCAACAGCGGTGCGGATGATTATTCTATATATCTTTGCTTTCGGGCTGCGATTTCGCCGTGATAAATTTTCTTTTTCACCAGCACTATTAACATTAAATAAATTCTGTTTTACTGCAATAACAGAATCCTCATATCTTGCTTCCTTCATCATCTCAGAAAATTTCGCATTCCAATCTATTCCCTGATCATTGTTGGTTGTTGTTTTTTCCCAATTAGTTTTTAGCATTTCCGAAATATCCTGTGTATTTTCTTCCTGGATCATCAAAAGCAATTGTTGTAATTCTTCCCTGGTGCAAGTATTCGCAACAAATTTTTCTATAAGATCCTGTTTCCTGCTATTCATATATCCTTACTGGTGATTATCAAAAAATATGTACTAATTAAATTGTACTTACTATAAAGACGGGAAAATTAATGCAAGCAACTAATGCAAACAAAAAAATATCTAAAAAATATTGTATTGAGATCCCGAACGCTAAATCCAGGCTTTGGTAAGATAAGAGCGAATAAAGCGTTGCGCTTCTACAATATGATTATTAACTGTATTTTTTGAAAGCTTCAAATGCGCAGCAATCTGGTCATGCGTCATATCCAGTTCCCTGCTCAATTGGTAAACTTTTTTTCTTTGAGGAGATAAAACTGAAATAGCTTCACGAAGCTTGTTTTCATATTCCTGTTGCAAAACAGAGGAATCTGCCGTGTCATGAGTAGCCAAATTCATTTCGTCAAATAACAAATCCTGAAATTTTGGGTCTTTTGCAACGGAACGTAAAAAATCTATCGCTTTATTATGAGCAACTCTAAAAATAAAAGCATTAAAATTTTCTATCTGAGATAAAAGATCTTTACCCAGCCAGATTTTTAGAAATACATCCATCACTAATTCCTCCGAAACCTGTGTGGATTTTATGATAGAAGAAATATAGTTGAACAATTTTAAATTATATCTATCAAATAAAATTTTGAATGCAATTTCGCTACCTTCTGTTATTTGAGTCAATAACCGGTTGTCTGAATTAAATTCCTGTGTTGTCAATTATGTAATGTTAACTATATTACCAAAAGGTAGTAATTTAATTTGGCGCAAATTAATATGATTTAGTATAATATTCAACTCTCTGTTCTGCACATATCGAACAGTTTAATAAATTGATTTTATAAGATTATCGGTAATACTTATCTATCAGGAAAATAAAGAATGCACCGCAAAATTAAAAACTTGCAGCAGCAGCGGGATAATTTAAATACGCACGATTACTGGTTAACCACGTTGGTTTGGGTATTGATAAAAATATTACCGGCCAATGTATTATTAAAAGGAGCTACATCCTGCATCACCCGTGAAGGATAGCGGGTAGTATCAAATTTTCCTGTCCAGTCTGCGTTTTTACTATCACCAATAAAAATGCCTGTCACCACATTTTCAATACGGTTATTTTTAATAAGGCAATCGCTTGCCGCTATGTAAAAACCAATTTCAGTTTTTCCTTTAGCCATGCCATACATTAGCCGGATACCTGTTTTTACATTACTGATATTATTATTAATGATCTGGTGCCCGGTTCCATTTACACGTATACCGCTGTTGCCGCCTTTAATGATATTACGGTCAATAATGCAATCGTGCCCGCCACGCATTACCAATTCGCCATCGCAATCTTCAAAATAATTTTTTAGATATGTGTTGTTGCTGCTCTTATTGCTGATCACTTCGGGCTCGCCATTGCAGCGGAGGAAACGGTTTTCACGTACAGTAGTTTTAGACTGAATGGTTCCAAGTAAAATTGGATCCTGACCTACCTGCACACATTCACCGCCATTAAAATTTTTCCAGCTTACTTTATTCTTATCCTTAAATACATTCTTTTCTATAAGAGTAAAAAGCGGGCAAGTCTCTTTGGTAATTCTTACCTGCAATTCCTGGTTATCTACATTATTACTAAATGTGCAATGATCAACCTGGTTATATTCTCCCTGTCCGGAAACGACAACGATGGGCATAAACTGCGCCCTGGCAACATTTTCACTAAATACACATTCAGTTAAACGACAGTGGTTAGTGGCATTCAGTTCTACAAGTATCCCTGTATGCTTATCCGCTTTTAATACGTTACAATTTTTAAAAATTATACCCCGCAAAATTGTATAACTGCCTGTAAGTTTAAATACAGGCTGTTCTGCATCCCCGGTGAATATTACTTTTCTCTTTGTTTCAGCTTTAATGGTTATGGGTTGATCTGATGTTCCATTCGTATTAATAATTAATGACCATGGAGTGTATGTGCCATTTGCAATTTTTATTTCATCCCCTGGTTTTATCTGCTGGAGAATGTTGTTGAACTCCTGCTCAGTATGTATAAGGTACGATTTACAAAAAGCTACTTTTGTACACAGTAACAATACAACCACGAGCATTTGTTTTTTTAACCAGAGCATTTTATTTCCATTTTAAAGATTAATAAAAACAGTTTGAACGCCATCAACCTTTGCGCTTACAACACTTTTGCCGCCATTAGTTTTTACACGGATGATCGCAATACCATTGTACATTTGAACATACCTTGAGCCTGTTGATGTACCGAGATTATCTATTAATTTTCCATCCCCAGCCAAACCAAACCGAACCCAGTTAACTGCATCAAGGCATTGAATATTTTTATCATCTGATAATTTTACCTGCACCGTAACAATACCATTTTCCTCTTTAATTTTTTCAATCGTAGCTTTAGCGGGCTTCCCCCATTTTTCAGTTTGATATTGAAATGATATTGTATCACGGACAATAATCTTTCCTTTATGAGCTACTACCTTCACTATATTTAATCCTTTATTAAAAACAACATTCCACCGCAACCCTGCTGCAGGAAAATCCTGGCTGTTACGTTTTTTTATGCCCATACTTTTTCCATTAAGAAATAATTCTGCGTCATCACAATTGGAATATACTTTCACTATTTTCATTTCACCATCATCGCCCCACCGCACAGGCATGGAATGCCCGTGAATATGAACCATAGGTTTTGTTGTCCAGTAAGATTGAAAAACATAATAGGCTTCCTTCTTTGTAAGATCACGTTCTACAACACCCTTTTCGTTAACGTAGGGAACGGGATTGTCAGGGCGAATTGGGGTTGCAAAATCTTTGAAGGACCATTGTGCTGTACCCGTTAACCAGGGCATGCTTTCCTGTTCTTTTAAATGCCAGTCAATTAAATTACAAATATAGTTTTCGTTCCAGTCACCATCTTTGGCGCCTTTTATAGATTTGTTGAAAGCTGCGGTATCATTGGTGTTCAGCAACTGTTGCATAATCTTATCCGGTGTTTCCGAATTGCGGCCTGCATGGCTATCTCCGCCCCATTCCACATGCAAAAAATGATCTACTTTATCAAACTCCTTCTTACTTATCTCTTTGTAATCTGTGTAGATGCCACGATACCAGCCCATCCAGATAGTAGGTGAATAAACATCAACAATGTCTTTGCAAAAATCACATCGGCGGATAGCAGTTTTACGTGAAGCATCAAGGGTATGAGAAAGTGTGTTTAACTCACTCATGAAAGCTTTTATTTTTAGTGTATCGAAAGTTGGGAAATCACCGGGCCAGTCATTTTCATTACCTAATCCCCAAATAATTATTGATGGATGATTATAATGTTGTTCAATCATATTGGTGAGCATTCTCCGGGCCTGGGTTTTATAAACCTCACCTCCCAAACCACCCCGGCACCAGGGAATTTCTTCCCACACTATAATGCCGAGGCTGTCACACAATTCAAGAATTTTTTTTGACTGCTGGTAGTGACCAAGACGAATAAAATTCACTCCCATTTCTTTTATCAGCAACATTTCCGTACGCTGCATATCTTCTGTCATAGCGGCTGCAACACCAGCATGGTCTTCGTGCCTGTGCGTGCCTTGCAACAACAAACGCTTTCCATTCAACAGAAACGGGCCTTTCTTTACAAACTCAAAATTTCTGAAACCTGCTTTTTCAGTTTTTATACAACTGTCATTACCATTTATTATAGTTGCTTCAATAGTATATAGGGCAGGATTATCAGTCGACCATAATTGTGGTGATTTAATTATAAGATTATCCAGTAAAATATCACCCTGTAAATTGTTTAACTGCTTTTCAAATTGGTGAATGATCTTTCCTTTTGTATTAATCACTTTTATAACAATACTTGCTGATGTTGCCCCTGCAGGATTATAGAATCTTGCTTTGATATTTAATTTACCGAGCTTTCCTTCTTTATCAACTCCAGGCAAAATAAAAAGTTTATCTATGGAAAGAGAGGGGGTATAAACCAAATTCAGATAGCGGTAAATGCCACCATAAATATTAAAATCTGATAAAGAAGAAGGTATCATTTCAAGATCGCGACTGTTATCAGTGCGGATGGAAACGGGGATCTTCCCTTTGAATTGTTTTTGATAAACTTCCGTCTTCTTAAAAGCTTCTACAGCATCCGTTATGTCAACAGTCCATTCATCATAACCGCCAACATGGGCGCCAACTTTGGTTGTGTAAATATATACATCAGTCTTCTGCCCTGCACCTTCAAAATGCAATAATGTTCTTCCGTTGTTGTAAGGATTATTGATATTTAATTGCGTCCTGTACCAGGATGGTCCCTGGTAATAATTTACATCGGGGTCAACTGCATCTTCTGCATTTACACAGTGTGGTAAGGTAATACTCGTCCACAATGGAACGCTTTCAGGATTGTTTTTTACAACAGGCCGAACAGCTTCCCAGATACCTCCAAGATCCTGCTTTAAAAATTGCCAGTTATTATTTAAGCGAATGCTTTGCTGTGCCCTGATATCGGAATGGAAAAGACTACATGCTGCAAAAAAAAATATTAAACCTTTATATTTTATTTTTAAGAGCACATTCATTAATAAGAACTTTTTAAAATAATGATTTCTTGTCTTTTAATTTTTTGATTCTCATCAAAGCTTCCAGGTAATAATAATCGGCATAGATGATCGGTACATCAATTTCGCTGTTGGCAGGCTTGTGGCCAGTACTGTGTAATAATATAAACCCTTTATCCTCCCCAACCGGTGCCCTGTAATAATTGGTAAGGCTTTCAATTATTTTATCCGCCGTTTTGCGATACCTGTTTTTATTTTTACTGTAAGTACTCAACTCGTACAATGCAGAAGCCATAATGGATGCAGCGGATGCATCCTTTGGTTCATTGGGTATGTTTGGTGCATTAAAATCCCAATAAGGTATTAGATCTTTTGGAAGAGCAGGATTATTTAAAATGAATGCAGCAATATGCTCTGCCTGTTGCAAATAAATTTTATTTTTTGTTTCACGATAACACATTGTATAACCGTAAAGCCCCCATGCCTGGCCACGTGCCCATGCAGATTCATCAGCATAACCCTGGGCAGTAATTTTACCTAACACATTCCCGTTTGAGGTATCGTAATTAATTACATGATAAGAACTGTAGTCGCTTCTGAAGTGATTTTTTATTGTTGTATTTGCATGGGTTACAGCAATTTTATAAAATGATGAATCGCCGGAAAGTTTCGTGGCTTCGAATAATAACTCAAGGTTCATCATGTTATCAATAATGGTTGGATAACTCCATTTTTTATTGTCCCATGACTTGATAGTTCCTGTAACAGGATTAAAACGTTTGGATAAAGTTGTGGCCGCCTGGATAATTACTGCTTTATAATTTTTATTTTTTGTAAGCCTGTAACCAGCTCCGGCGCTGCAATAAATTTTAAAACCCAGGTCATGTGTAGTTAGGTCATATTGCTCAGCTTCCACATTCTTTGTAAATATTTCTGCCTGTTCTTTCCACATGTTCTCACCGGTAAATTCATACAAAAACCATAACTCCCCCGGGAAAAAGCCACTTGTCCAGTCTCTTGCAGATACTAATTTTAATTCGCCTTTTTCCATTGTTCTTGGCGAAACCAATGCAGGGTTATTGGATGTTGTCTTTACTGATGCTGCTTCTTTAAGCATAAGCCGGGTTTGCTTTTCAGCATCGGAAATAATTGCAGGTAATTTTATTTTTTGTGCACCAGCATGTAATAAAAAGGAAAGAAAAAAAATAAATGCAATAGAAAATTTCATTTGTATTTGGTTTATCATTCTTATAGATGTTATTGTTTACGGCAAATTACCTTATGCCTTAAAGGTTGCCAAAAAGAATCATAGAAGAGAAATATTTCAAAGAAATTTATTTTGTAAAATGGCTGGGGAGTTGGATAAAACTTCCTCAGCCAATTCAACTAAATTAGATTACATCTTAATTGATTGTTACAGGTCTTCTGAAGGCAGTTGAAAATATGTCTACATCAAACTGCGGTGTAATATTATCCAGTATCTGAATTTCCATTTTACGAACACCCGCTGCCGGGTTATTCAACAATTTCATGTAGATAGTATCCATAGCCTGTATAGCTTTTGGAAATATAATAGAATAAGTAGTATCAGCAGAAGGAATAACAGCTCCGTTCTTGTCTACAATATTATAATCCACTCCGCGTACAGCAGGGGTACTGATGCCAAAAGTAGTAACAGCATATTTAGCTACTGCATCATAATCCCGGACAGCCGTTGAATAAAACTGTACAGGAAATTTAAGAAGAGTTGTTTGTGTTCTTGCTACCGTTACACTTGTATTATTATTAGGAACGAATATCGCATAATAGTGATGCTCCAGTTCCTGCAGGCCTGCGGGATAATCTTTTTTCTCACATGCAGCGAATGTAATAATTACTGCAAATGCAATGATGATATATTTAATCGATTTCATTATTTAATTTTTTAAAGGTTATTACCAGTTTGGGTTCTGTGTTACATTTCCGCTGCTAAGGCTTATCTCATGAAGCGGTACGGGATACAGGTAATCACGATTTATTTGAAAGTGCCTGTTAGCGGCCGGCTCTACTATTAATACCTTATCTGCATTAAGATTTAAACTGGTTTGAACCGTGCCTACCCATTCTGCAGGAATAAACTTAGCGCCCAGCAATGTTTGTGGCAATACCGTTTCTGCGGTTTTCCACCTGATCAGGTCATCATATCTAAATCCTTCCATGGCAAGTTCTACTGTTCTTTCCCTCCTTATCTCTTCACGCATGCTAAGGTTATTGGTGGTAACAAATGCATTAGTAAGAAATTTATTAAATCCTGCTCTTGTCCGTAAAGCATTCACGGTAAGGTTAAGATCTGCATCGCTGATTGTACCATTCAATTCAAATTTTGCCTCTGCATATATCAACAATACTTCAGCATAACGTATCAATATCCTGTCTACTGTAGCTGCATTGGTGATAGTTTGATCAATTGTATTAAATCCTTTTTTAGGAGCAATGGCTGTTCTTATACCCAATGAAGTTTTAGGAATCCATGGGCCCTGGTATGCTACTTCGCCTGCCCTGAAATAAGTAAAAGCAACTCTTGCATCCCTGTTATCAAGAATGGTATTATAACTTGTTTCATTTGCTTCGGGAACAAATAATGGAGAACGGGTTGCAGATGGTGTGGTACCATCAACATTAAATGCAGGAAGACCATCGCTATATAAATACTGCCGAACAAGATTACGTGTTGGTGCCATACGGCCATTTTCAAGATCCCTGGAATTGTTGTGCCCCAACAAAAGATTTGCATTACTTACACCATATATCTTAACAAAAATATTCTCAGTATTGGTAGGACCTTCCCCGGCCTGAACAAATAAGCCACCATAATTAGGAAATAGGGTATGTCCCTCTCCCATTACATTTGTTGCAGCAGCAATTGCAATAGTGAGATGACTCTGCCAGTTAGCAACTGTACCGTGGAATTTACCCCTTGTACCTTCATACAATGCAGCTCTTGCCTTTAAAGCCCATGCAGAACTTTTTGTAACTCTTCCCCATTGGGCAGCAGGAAGGTCTACCCTTTTTGGTAACCATAAGGCCGCAAAATCAAGATCATCATATATCTGCTGTATTACATCTGCCCTTGGTGTACGTGCCATTAATAATTCAGGAGAATTAACGAGTAATGTTTTTAATAGCAATGGTACATCGCCATATATTTTCAACAATTTGAAATAGGCATACGCCCTGAAAAAACGTGCTTCTGCAAAATAGCGGTTCCTGATAGCATCAGTAACCTGTGCCTTCCCACCCTTTTCCAAAATATTATTGGCCGTAAATATTTCATCATACCGGTCATTCCAGTCAGCACTGGTATTAGGTACAGACCTGTTTCCGGTACTTATTAAATCGGGGCTTGTGCTCACGGCATCGTCTGCCCTGTTATCGATCCAGTCGCCATCCAGTTGCTCGTAAAGGCGATTGGCTGCATTCATAAGATCCGTTTCTGTATTCCAGAAATTAGGATCAGTGATCTGTGTTTCGGGTAAACGGTCTATCTTTTTACAACCGGTAATCAGCAAGCCTGCTGTAAGTATATATATTGATAATTGCTTTAATTGTTTCATTTTTTCTGGATTAATTAGAGTGAAATATTAAGACCAAATGCAACAGTGCGGTAGAATGGATATGCCGTAGCACTTACATTATTTCCCACTTCAGGATCAAATACACTTAGTACTTTGGTTGATTCCCACAAGTCCTGTCCTGATATATATACTTTCACTTCATGAGCAAATTTTTTCTTAACAGGAATGGTATAACCAAGCTGAACATTTTTCAACCGGATATAACTTCCATTTTGTGCCCACCTGTCTGATGGTTTATAATTGTGTGCACTGGTCTGGTACATTCTTGGGAAAAAAGCATTTGGATTGTCCGGTGTCCAGCGATCCATGTGAATGGTCCATGGCATATCGGCCGTTCCCAGCATGGGAGAAAGTGTTTCTTCACTGATGAGAAACTTGCGTTTGGCAGCACCCTGGAAAAATATCGAGAAATCTATTCCTTTCCAGCTTAAGCCAAGGTTAAAGCCATAAACATACCGGGCATTTGTAGTGCCAAGGTAAACAAGGTCTCCGGGATTATCAGGTGTTCCGTTGCCGGCATCAATTTTACCATCTCCATTTAAATCAAGGTATTTTACATCACCTGGTTTTGGATTGGCAAAAAAGGGATAAGAAACTTTTGCTTTGTAAGCATCAGCGTCTGCCTGTGTCTGGAAAAAGCCATCAGTTTTGTATCCCCATACTGTATTCATAGCATAGCCTTGCAGGTATTGTACCACTCCACCAGCGCCAATGGAATTTACTCCACCATATTCTAAAAGTTTGTTCTGGTTATCGGAAACATTGAAGCCTACAGTATACTCAAGCTTATGTATCCTGTCTCTCCATTTTACATCCAGTTCCTTTCCCCAGCTTTTTAGTTTTCCTGAGTTTATGAAACCCGGGGTTATCCCGATAATATTAGGCAGGTTAGGCGTATTCAATAAATCGGTTGTGATTTTTACATAATAATCGGCCGTTATAGTAAGCTTGTTTTTTAATAGCCCTAAGTCAATACCAATGTTTGATTGGGCTACCGTTTCCCATGTAAGATCGGGCGATGACATGATAGACTGGTAAATATATTGCGTACGGGATCCGTTGAAAATAACGTTAGGAGTTGTACTGTTATTGGTATTTGACAATCCACTTGTTAACAATGGCAGGTAATCATATAAACCTATAGATTCACTGTTACCTAGCTTACCCCACGAACCACGTAATTTTAAATTATTAATAACGCCAATCTTCTTCATGAATTTTTCTTCGCTAATTCTCCAGCCTCCGGAAAAAGATGGAAAGAAACGCCAGCGGTTTGAAGGTACAAGACGTGAACTTCCATCATAACGATAAGATGCTTCCAGTAAATACCTGTCTTTAAAGCTGTAATTAAAACGACCGAATGCTGAGGCAAGCGCCCAGGTCTGTACAAGGTCCTTACTTGTTTTAGTAAGGGGATCAGCGAAGTTCATACTAAAGAAATCATTACTGATCATGCTTTGGCCCGTAGCGGTTAGTTCATCTTTCCGGTATTCTTCATAAGAGCCGCCCTGTAATACTGTGAATGCATGATCCTTAACTTTTAAATTATAGGTGAGGTAAGCCTGGCCGTTATTCTGGAACGATTTATTCTTCACCAGCGTCATCGCATTAGGAGTATTAATACTGAATCGGACAGTATTTACGCTACGGCCATACCAGTACAGGGTTCTGCTATTATTCTCCATATTATAATTGCCCTGGTTTCTCCACGCAATCACATCCAGCGTAAGGCCTTTGATAACATTCTTTACCTGGAGATTTATTTTGCTGGTAAACGTTTCATAGTTCCGGGTTTCCAAACCGGCATTTTTTTCAATGTCCACTGCATTCACCTGCAGGTCGCCATTATATACAGTACCTGTTGCATCCTCTGCCGGGACATATAGCGACTGCCTTGTACGGCTGCGATAAAGCCTGTTAATGATCTGATCGGTACCGTAAGAATTTTCTCTTACAAAAGAGCCAATATATCCTGCTGTTAATTTAAGGGTCATAAACTTATTCAGCTCTGCATTTACATTAACCTTAAAATTATACCTGGTATTATCATCCGGTCCATAACGCAATACACCATCTCTTTTATAATAACTTCCTGATACCAGGTAATTCAGTTTCTGGTCGCCACCACCAACTGAAAGAGAATGGTTCTGCATGTGGTTGATCTTGTCCATTCCTTCTTTAACCCAGTTATTATTGCCATAATATTCCCAGCGATCAGCGGTAGGGTTAGGACGGTAGGAGAAATTTGGATTTTGCAACCACTCAATTTGTTCAGCACTAAATTCTCTTGCACCGGTTGCATTAAAGCGGGCCTCATCAATTAAAGTTTGTTCATCCCATGAGTTAAGTCTCTGGGGTTGCCTGGCAGTAATATTAATACCATAGTAAGTATTAAAATTTATTTTTGTCTTTCCACTTTTACCCTGTTTGGTGGTTACCAGTATAACACCGTTTGCAGCTCTTGCTCCGTAAATAGCAGAAGCGGAGGCATCTTTTAATACAGAAATAGATTCAACATCATTAGGATCCAGTAAATTAATATCCTGTTCAATTCCATCTACCAAAACAAGTGCATTGTTGCCACCAGCCTGGGATGAACTAAATCCACGGATACGTATACCATAACCTTCAGCACCTGGCTTACCACTTCCCCTTAGCACTGTAACACCAGGTAAAACTCCCTGCAGTGCGCCTGTTACATTAGGCACAGGCTTGTTTACCAAATCTTTTCCACCCACTACCCCTACAGCACCGCTAAGGTTTACTTTTTTCTGGGTACCATACCCAATTACTACTACATCATTTAAGCTTGATGCAGCTTCCTTTAAGCTTACACTCACTGAGGTATTATTAGTAACCTGCAGTTCCTGGGATTCATAACCAACGTAGGAAAAAATAAGCACGACCTTGCCGTTAGCCGGTACAGATAATGAAAATCCACCTGATTCATCGGTAGCGGTTTTGGTTTTGCTGTTTTGAACTGCAACTGTAGCACCCGCCAGCGGCAAATTATTTATACCTGTTACCGTGCCAGTAACCCGTTTTTGCGCATTAGCAAAAACTGACAATAAAAGCAACAAAATCAATGAAAATAACTTATTAATCATACAGCAATCGTTTTAGAATTATTAAGAAAGAAGATTAGAAATAGCAATTTCCAAATGAAAGGTCATTTAATTTTTTTGTTCTTTTAAACTATTTGAATTTTTTATTTACGAAAACGTAGTAGTTATTTAATAGTTTATTTTTCGATAATTTTAGCTACGGATACTATAATATTGTTGTATCTCAAAACAATACTGCTGTATGTCAAAAATTAATTTAAAAAACCTGGCATCGGAATTAGAGCTTTCTATTTCTACAGTGTCAAAGGCTTTGAGGGATAGTTATGAAATAGGACATGATACCAAAAAGAGGGTTTTGGAAAAAGCAAAGGAACTGGGTTACAGGGCTAATCCTTACGCAAGATATATGCGTCATCACAAAAGCAAAACTATTGCTATTGTTATTCCTGAAATGGTAAACAGTTTTTTTTTACAGGTAATAAACGGGGCTGAATCAATTGCCAGGGAAAAAGATTATCATCTTTTAATTTATATCACCCATGAAGATGCTCAAAAAGAAATAAGCATCATCAATCATTTACAAAACGGAAGGGTGGAT
Organism: Chitinophagaceae bacterium; assembly: GCA_028288585.1. Classification (GTDB taxonomy): domain Bacteria; phylum Bacteroidota; class Bacteroidia; order Chitinophagales; family Chitinophagaceae; genus Ginsengibacter. Next base: position 83,505 of record JAQBNL010000001.1, read on the forward strand.
GGCATTATCATGTCGTTATCATCAACGGTTAAAGATTATAGCCACCTTACAGAATGCATTAATAATAATATTCCTATTATTTTTTTTGACAGGATATGTCACGAAATTGAAACTGTGAAAATTACTACTGACGATTTTACAAGCGGGTTTATTGCTACGGAACATTTAATACAAAATGGTTGCAGGAACATTGCCTATTTATCCATTTCAGAAAATTTATCAATAGATAATAAGAGAATGCAGGGTTATATAGAAGCCCTGACCAAATATGATATTGGTTTTGACAAATCAAAAATTATTAAATGCAACACAGATGATAAAAGCAATTACAGGCAAATAAAAAAATTACTTACAGGACCAGCCAAAATAGATGGGATCTTTTCTTCTATTGAAAAATTTGCTTTAACTACTTACAATGTCTGCAGGGATTTGAAGATTAAAATACCCGAAGAGATAAAAATCATATGTTTTTCCAATTTACTTACGGCAGATTTTTTAAACCCGTCTTTAACAACCATTACCCAGCCTGCAAATGAGATGGGGGCCACGGCCGCATCCCAGTTATTTAAATATTTAGACAAGAAAAGAATGGAAATCCCTAATGAAAATATTATTATTAAATCCAAACTCATGGCCAGAGGATCAACTGTAGCATAATTATTTTTTAGCCGCATTTAAGACAGACTGCCAATCAGGATATTTATTTTTATTATGGATTACTTTTCTTACCACCTTTATATACGAGGGATGAAAATAAGCAGCCTGGCTGATAACAGGTATTCCATGAGAGGGTTTAAAGTTTGCACCAATTTCAAAAGTAGCCTCTTTATTATCTGCCCGCTTTTTATCAAAAGAGGATTTACTATGCACAAATTCACCATGTGTTTTTTCGCCGGTAACATAAGGAATAAGAAAACTAATTGATTTATTTATTGAAGCGCCAGAAGGTGATATGTAACTATAATAATCTTTACCGGTGGCACGTTTTAAAACAGTTGCAAGGCTTATCAATGGCTCCAAAGTATACACATGATAATGCAAAGCATCTCTCTCTAAAAAATCAAACCCTGAACCATCAGGCAATAAATTTTTTTCTATCTGTACTGGTAATTCTTCATCAATATATTTTTTGTATCCATCATTATCCAGTACATAGGCAATGCATCCAATAACTTTTAAGCGATGCGAATTCCAGTTATTGAAAGAAGTTGTTTTCGCCTTGTTTGTTCCGGTTTTAATTTCTTCACCGGCCATATTCATTAGCCAGCCATCAATTATTTTTTTTTGCTCTAAAGGAATATTATTTTTTGTAAGATCATACGCAGTAAAAAGATCTTCAAATTTGGAATCGTTAATCGGGTTACCCCGGGGTTTATTAACTAACGCCCATGCAGAAATAAATTCAATTAATTTATGTAAATAAAAAGTATCATTCTCAATTCTATAAGCAATGGCGAGTGCATATATTTTATCAATATCTTTTAATGATCGTACTGTTAATATTTTTTTAGGATCCGTTGCAAGATGACCTTCCGAAACAACAGTATCTACAGGGTTAGGGTTTTGATTTAATGCTTCATCAACGGTTTTTTTAAAAGAAGCATAATATTTTTGTGCAGTATTATTGTGTTTTATTATTTTTTTCAGCTTGAAGATTTCCTTATTGCTTAATCCAACATATTGTGCTTTAATACCGATAGTAATAAAAGAAATAAAGAGAGAAAGAAATAAGTATTTCATAAGACAATTTGGTTTTTATTTTTTACTAATCAGGTAAATAAAGCATTGTTGCTTTCCCATACAGGAAATGAAAATAGTGGATTCTATGGATTTATAGGTTGTAACAGATTAATGAATTCAAAATAAAAAAGCCCTCCCATAGAAACGGGACGGCCTCAACTATTGATTGCTGTACAAAATTTAAATTAGAAGGTTAAGTAAAAAAAATCTGAAGTATTTTATTTGTTCCCGGTTTTAATCATCATCATCAGTAACTTTTACAAATGCGCTGCGGCGCGGGGCTGGCATTTCGCTGTGCTCACCTTTAACTGCTTTCCAGATGATGCGGCTGAACAGCATATCAGGTACCCGGTCTTCTTTACTCAGGTCGATCTGGTCGCTGAGTTTTGCGGTAGCGTTTATAGCCGTACTTTTTTCATTAAGATTAATATTGGAAGGGAGTGATATGAAAGAAGTAAGATCTTGTTTTGATGTAAAGCTGTTAAACATTGGTATTGCTGCAGCATCGTACTGGCTCATGGGCGGAAGACCTAATATCAATTCTATTGTACGCAGCATTGATGAAGTTGAGTACATTGTTCTGTCAACAAAGCCACGTTTTACAAAAGGCCCGGCAACATAAGCGGTGGTGCGGTGTGCATCAACATGGTCAGGCCCGTTCTGTGCATCATCCTCAACAATAAATACTGCGCTCTCTTTCCATATCGGGCTTTTTGAAAGATGCTCCATAAATAATCCTACGGCTAAATCATTATCTGCTACATGGGCAAAAGGCGTTGGACTGCCACGGCGCAGTCCTTCAGTATGATCATTACTGAAACGCAATGTATTTAACTGCGGTACTGCATTTACGGTTACCAGTGAATCAAATTCACGCTGCCATGCATTATAACGAACAGTATCTCTTACGCCTAAATTATAACCGGGATAGTATGGGCAAAAATGATTTTCCAAAACAGGAATATTCGCTTTGCCATCATCAGCAAATTCTCCATAAGTGCGGTACGTTACACCGGCACGTTTTGCAAAATCCCAGATAAAGCCTTTTTTAGGATTCGCTATTTCCTCTTTTCCTTCACCAGGATAAGAGCCGCCACGTGCGCCATAACTTGTAACCCAATTCTTTTCAAGATAATCTGTAGCATATGCTCCTGTACTCCAGTTATGCCCGTCGGCGCTTACTTCTCCATCTGCATAAAAATTATCAAGCAGTACAAAATCTTTTGCCAGCTTATGTTGATTAGGTGTAATTCTTTCTCCAAATAAAACGAGACTTGTATCGCCATTTCCTTGTGGAATATCACCCAATACCTGGTCGTATGTCCTGTTTTCTTTAATAACGTAGAACACATATTTTATGGGCGACTTATCACCCACTTTAATTGGTATTGGATTTCCTTTTTCACCCACTGCATTCATCTCTTTATCTTTTGAGTAAGGCGTATTTTTATAAACTGCCTTTGAATAAACTGCAAGCACAGCATCTGTTGGTTCATCTATTATCGACATAGTTCCTTTCATCAAACCACCAATATAACCGGCACGTACAGATGCAGAGGTATCACCCAAATGACGCAATACCAATTGCTGTTTTTTTGCAGGATTAGGTCCATCAGGATTTGCAAAGGATGAAAAACCTTTGCCATTTGAAACAAATATTTTTTTACCAATAACTTTTATGTTGGTGGGGTACCAGCCCACAGGAATAAATCCTTTCGACTTGCTTGTGCCGGGTGTGGATACATCAAATACGGCAATGCAATTATTATCAGCATTGGCTACATATAATTTCTTTTCATCTGCAGATAATGCAAGCCCGTTAGACGTAGAACCCGCAGGCGCATCAGGATATAATGCTGCATTTAAAACTTCAAGCACTTTACGCTTCTTAATGTCAATAACAGAAACACTATTATCATTGGCATTGGCAACAAATAAAATATTTCCTTTTTTATTTAATAATAATTCATTGGGATTATCACCGGCAACAACATCCCCGCTCAGTTTTCTCTGTTTAGTATCATATATTAATACTTTATCACCACCCCATGATGAAATGTACAATTCCCTTTTATCAGGCGACAGCAAACATGCGTAAGCCTCATTCCCTAATTCCAGTTTCTGAATAATCTTTTTATCCCTAAGGTTGATCACATACAATGAATTATTTTCTTTGGTTACCACGTACATTTTTCTTACAGCATCATCAATTTCAATACCTGCAGGAGATATTTTTTCGGGCCATTTTTTTCCAAGAAGAATGCTGTCCTTTAGTACGAGCCTGTTATTAATTATAGTATACTGCATTATCCAGTTATCATTTCCGCCGGATGCATATAAATATTTTTCATCAGCGCTAAACTGTAAGCCATACCATGATTTAGGAATGATAACATTATGAAGCATTTTTTCGGTTTGAGGGTTGATCAACTGAATGCTTTGTATGCTTTGCCCGTTGTTAGTAACAGCTATATATTTTTTAGAAGATGACACTGCAATATTAAGAGGTAAATCACCTAACTGTAAAGAGCGGCCGACAGGTGAAAGATGCCACCCGTTTGGAAGGCGCACTCTCTTTTGGTCTAATTGATTTTCAATAACAGTGTTTGGTTTTTGAGCGGTTGCAAATATGGTAAGCAAACTATAAAAAGTAAACAGGAATAAATTCTTCATGCATTTATATTTAGCCATAGCTACAAATTGACGAAAAAATTTTTGCAAAGAAGTGGGTATTACGAAGAATTAACTATAACCTCACTCCCCGGGAAATTAAAATTATTTAAGCCAGTTCGTTAATAGCACTATTATACCCATCCATTACGTATTACTTTAAATGATATACAACATTGCAGGCTATTAAGTGTAGCTTACAAAAAGGGGTGATTAACTCCTAATCACACTACGTTGTGCAATTGAATTTATGTCTCCAAATAAAACACCCATTCCTCTAAACAATATTGATAATATCCATCAATTTGAAGCTCCCCGAAAGTTTGGAGGGCTAATAAAAATCAAAGATGATTTTGATGTAAACTTCCAGTTGGTATTACGGACTATATAAAGTCACTTTATAATCAATTAAAAATAAAAATTTTAAAATAATAATCATGAAAACAACAACTGAAGCAGGTGAAAAGGTAATTCCCCGGATAACAAAAGCAACAATGAAAGCCCTTGTATATGGGGGTCCGGGTAAAATTGAATTGAAAGAAATCCCTGTACCCATTCTTGAAAAGCCAACAGATGCGTTGGTTAAAATTTTAAAAACAACGATCTGCGGAACTGATCTCGGTATTTTAAAAGGAAAAACTCCCTCGGTTAAGCCTGGAACTACGCTTGGGCATGAAGGCGTTGGCATTGTTGAAGAAATTGGATCGGCAGTAAGAAATTTTAAAAAAGGAGATCATGTAATTATTTCCTGTATCACCTCTGATGGTACTTGTGAATATTGTAAAAAGCAAATGTATTCGCATTGTGAAGATGGTGGTTGGATTTTAGGAAATTTAATTAATGGCACGCAGGCAGAATATGTTCGCATTCCACATGCTGATAATAGTCTTTACGCTATCCCTGCAAAAGCTGATGAAGAGGCATTGGTAATGCTAAGTGACATATTGCCTACAGGCCATGAGATCGGGGTGATAAACGGATGTGTAAAGCCTGGAGACACGATAGCTATTGTAGGAGCAGGTCCTATAGGAATGTCCGTTTTACTTACTGCACAATTCTATTCACCTGCAAAAATTTATATGATAGATGTAGATGAAAATCGGTTGGAATTAGCAAAAAAATTCGGGGCAACAGATACCATTAATTCAGAAAAGGAAGATGCAATTAAAAGAATAATGGCAGAAACAAAAGATGGTGTGGATGTTTCTATCGAAGCTGTGGGACTGCCTGCTACATTTGATATTTGCCAAAATATTATTCGCCCCGGCGGGCATGTTGCCAACATTGGTGTTCACGGTCATAGTGTAGACCTGCAGATCCAAAATTTATGGATAAAAAATATAACCATCACAATGGGATTGGTAAATACAAATACAACACCTATGCTGTTAAAAACAGTTTCATCAGGAAAAATAGATCCCAATAAATTAATAACACATCATTTTAAACTGGATGAAATACTTAAAGCTTACGAAGTTTTCGGAAATGCCTCAAAGGAAAAAGCAATGAAAGTGATTATAGAACCATAGTTGAAAGTTGCATTGAAATTAAATTGCTTTCCGATACA
>JAQBNL010000018.1 GCA_028288585.1 Chitinophagaceae bacterium
ATCGCCTTCTAAAAATTCAAATGCAGGATAGGATTTTAAAAGATCGAGGTTCGATTGAAATCCGTTTACCATATTATCCAATACACGAACTTTCTTTGCTCCATTCTTTAATAAATATTCTACTATATGACTTCCTATAAAGCCTGCTCCACCTGTTACAAGAAAGGCTTTATCATTTAAATCTTTATCGTGAAATGTATGGGGCAAGAAATAATTACTAATTATTTATGATTGACTATTAAATATGCTTTATTGACTATGACCATTCATTCTTATAAACTCCAATACGTTCTGCTGGTTATTTTACCCCGAAACATACCTTTTAGATCTGCAATAATAGCATGCGGCTTTGTTACTGCAGCAAATTCTGCTTCGTTTAGTTTTTTATAATCGTTGTGCGGCACCGTAATGATAACTGCGTCATAATCATTACTCAGCTCCTCTGTTAATCCAAATCCATATTCATGCGTAAGCTGCTCGCCGGATGCATGCGGATCAGTTACATGAACATTGAGTGAATAAGATTGTAATTCTTTTACAACATCAGCGATTTTTGAATTACGGATATCACTTACATTCTCTTTAAAAGTGGCGCCCATTACCAGCACCTTTGCATGTTTTACATTTCCGTTATAATGAATGATATGCTGCAAAACTTTTTTTGCAACATAACCGCCCATGCTGTCATTTATAGCTCTGCCGGCAAGTATCACCTGCGAATCATATCCCAGTTCTTTTGATTTATGGGTAAGATAGTATGGATCAACACCAATACAATGCCCGCCAACCAGGCCGGGTTGAAATTTTAAAAAATTCCATTTCGTACCGGCGGCTTCCAATACCTCGTAAGTATTTATTCCCATCTTGTCAAAAATAATAGAGAGTTCATTCATCAATGCGATATTCAGATCTCTTTGTGTATTCTCTATAATTTTAGCAGCTTCTGCAACTTTTATTGATGAAACTTTATGAACCCCTGCATCAACCACTAATTCATAAACCTTAGCAATTACTTCCAGGCTTTCTTTATCACAACCACTAACTACTTTTATAATATTGCTTAAACTATGTTCCTTATCGCCAGGGTTAATTCTTTCTGGAGAATAACCAATTTTAAAATCAGTTATATTTTTTAAGCCGGATAATTTTTCAATGATAGGCAAACAATCATCTTCGGTGCATCCCGGATATACCGTTGATTCAAACACAACATAATCTCCTTTCTTAATAACCTTCCCTATAGTTTCACTTGCTTTTTTTACAGGCTGCAAATCAGGAACATTATATTCATCAACAGGAGTAGGTACGGCAACAATGTAAAAAGACGCAGTTTTTAAAACTTCCGAATCAGATGTAAATTCAATAGTACAATCTTCAAAAGCTTCTTTACCTAACTCCTGGCTGGGATCTATCCCCTGCCTCATTAAATTTATGCGGTCTTCATTTATATCAAACCCAATCACAGAAAGTTTTTTGCCAAACTCAATAGCTATTGGTAACCCTACATAGCCAAGGCCTATCACAGCCAACTTTTTCTTCTTATCAATTAAATCCCGGTACATTTTTTTATTTATCTTTTGTTTTCAAATTCCTTTGGAAGTTTGTTCAACTCTTCTTTTGGCAAAGATTTAAAATATTCATAAGTAATTTTTAATCCTTCCTGCCTCGAAACTTTTGGTTGCCATCCTAATATTTTTTTTGCTTTTGAAATATCCGGCTGTCGTTGTTTTGGATCATCCTGCGGCAAGGGCTTGTAAACAATTTTTTGTTTAGTGCCTGTTAGTTTTATAATTTCTTCAGCAAAATCTTTTAGTGTTATCCAATCGGGATTGCCAATATTTACCGGCATATCGTAATCGCTTAACAGCAGGCGATAAACACCTTCAACCAAATCATCTACATAACAAAAACTTCTTGTCTGGCTGCCATCTCCAAAAACCGTCAGGTCTTCTCCTCTTAATGCCTGCCCGATAAAAGCGGGTAAGGCCCTGCCATCATTGAGTCTCATACGGGGGCCATAAGTATTAAAGATCCTTACTATCCTTGTTTCCAGTTTATGAAAAGTGTGATATGCCATGGTAATAGCTTCCTGGAAGCGTTTTGCTTCATCATACACGCCACGTGGGCCAACAGGATTTACATTGCCCCAATATTCTTCTGTTTGCGGATGTTCTAAAGGATCGCCATATACTTCACTTGTGGAGGCAACTAAAATTCTTGCATTTTTTGAAAGCGCCAAACCCAAACAATTATGTGTACCTAATGAACCTACTTTTAAAGTTTGAATGGGAATTTTTAAATAATCTATCGGGCTTGCAGGAGAAGCAAAATGCAATATGTAATCAATGTTTCCAGGGACATGAATGAATTTGGAAACATCGTGATGATAAAATTCAAACTGCTGCAATTTAAAAAGATGTTCAATGTTTTTTAGATCCCCTGTTATTAAATTATCCATTCCCACTACAAAAAATCCTTCTTTAATAAACCTGTCGCAAAGATGGGAACCTAAGAATCCTGCAGCCCCCGTTATAAGCACTCGTTTTTGCATGTAAAAAATTGATTATTTCCCAATAGTTTTTCTCCCGATACTTACATAATAAAAACCACATTCTTTCATTTGCCCGAGATCAAATAAATTACGTCCGTCAAAAATTACTTTATTTTTTAATAGTAATCCCATTTTATTAAAGTCAGGCGTTCTAAATTCGCTCCATTCAGTTGCAATAACCAGGATGTCTGCATCTTTTAAAGCATCATACTGATTTTCCGCATATTCAATTTTCTCTCCCAGTTCCTTTTGTACATTGGGCATGGCCTCAGGGTCAAATGCAGAAATTTTAGCGCCGGATTTTATTAATTCATCAATTATTGTTAATGCAGATGCCTCTCTAATATCATCAGTATTGGGTTTAAAGGCCAGTCCCCAAAATGCGATTTTTTTGCCGCTAAGATCATTATTAAAATATATTTTTATTTTTTGAACCAGGTGTAGTTTCTGCTTTTCATTTACCTGCATTACTGCCTTCAAAATTTTAAAATCATAATCAATTTCACGTGACGATTGCTCCAATGCTTTTACATCTTTCGGGAAACAACTACCTCCATAGCCTATACCGGGAAATAAAAATCTCCTTCCAATTCTTTCATCACTGCCTATGCCCTTGCGAACCATGTCAACATCTGCTCCTACCCTTTCGCAAAGCTGGGCTATCTCATTCATAAAAGAAATTTTAGTTGCAAGAAATGAGTTGGCGGCATACTTGGTTAGCTCAGCAGATTTTTCGTCCATATAAATTATAGGATTTCCCTGCCTGACAAATGGAGCATATAATTCTCCCAATATTTTTTTGGCCTTTTCTGATGAGGTACCAATAACAACTCGATCGGGTTTCATAAAATCATCCACTGCTACCCCCTCCCTTAAAAACTCGGGATTACTAACTATATCAAAAGAGCTTTCTATCTCTTCGGCTGCATTTTGTAAAATAGTGTTTCTTACTTTATCGGAAGTACCTACAGGCACTGTACTTTTATCAACTATTATTTTATAATCATCTTTTTTAAGTAAGCGTCCCAGGTCTTTTGCTACACCTAAAATATATTTAAGATCAGCATTTCCATCGCCACCGGTAGGAGTAGGCAAAGCAAGAAAAATAATTTTTGCATCTTCTATCCCCTCTTCCAGTGAAGTGGTAAAATGCAACCGTCCTTCTTTTTCATTTCTAACAAAAATCTTTTCCAGCCCGGGCTCATAAATTGTTACCTGGCCTGACGATAATTTTTCTACTTTACTTTTATCAATATCCACACAGGTAACATCATTACCTGTTTCTGCAAAGCAGGTGCCCGTTACCAATCCAACATAACCTGTTCCTATTACTGCTATCTTCATTTCTATCTTTATTTATTTATAAATTCCAATACTTTATTAACAATGTATGATTGTTGTTCTTCGTCCAGTTCTGTATGTATGGGCAATGAAATTACTCTTTCGGTTAACCAATCTGTTACCGGCAAATCATAATCACTTCCCCCAAAAGCTTCAAACATTTTTTGCCGGTGCGCAGGCACAGGATAATATATCATTGAAGGAATAGCATTTTCTGCTAAAAATGTATGCAATGCATCTCTATTTACATCTTCTAAAATCAAAGTATACTGGTGAAAAACATGCGTGCAGTATCCAGCCCTGAATGGTGTCGTTATTTTTGGATGACCCGTAAATGCTTTATCATAAAAATCCGCTGCTTTCCTGCGTGCAGCAATATATTCATCAAGCAAAGAAAGTTTGATATTTAAAACAGCAGCCTGCATAGCATCAAGCCTTGAATTACAACCAACCATTTCATGATAATATCTTACTTTTTGCCCGTGATTGGCTATCATTTTTAATTTTCCGGCCAATGCATCATCATTGGTAAACATAGCGCCTCCATCTCCATAACATCCTAAATTTTTACTGGGAAAAAACGAGGTGCAACCAACAGTTCCTATGGTACCGCTTTTCTTTTTTGTTCCATCCGTAAAAATATAATCGCCTCCAATTGCCTGCGCATTATCTTCAATCACGAATAAATTATGTTCTTTGGCAATCGCCATTACTTCTTCCATATTAGCTGCATGACCGTATAAATGCACGGGTACAATTGCCTTGGTTTTTGGTGTTATAGCATTTTTAATGGCGGCAGTATCTATACAAAATGTAGACCTGTCAACATCTACAAATACAGGTTTTAATTTAAGCAGTGCAATAACTTCAGTGGTAGCAACGTAGGTAAAAGAAGGCGTAATAACTTCATCCCCCTGTTGCAGGCCAAGCGCCATCATTGCAATTTGCAAAGCATCTGTACCATTACCGCAAGGAATGGTATGTTTAATTCCAAGATATTCAGAGAGATTAGTTGCAAAATCAGTTACCTGTTTTCCACCGATAAATACAGAACTATCCAATACATTTAAAAGAGCAGTGTCTATCTCAGGTTTTATTTTGAGATATTGCTGCTTTAAATCAACCATTTGAATTCGCTTCATAATAACTTTTTAAACGGCGGCAAAGATAAGAATTGAAACAGGAAAGAGAAATAATCATCAGGCAATCCTTTTCATATAAATTAATCATTATGATTTCTTATAGAGAAATTAGATTTGCTGATTAAACGAACACGTGAATATAGTATTGTATAATATTTTTTTGAAGTTATATCCCCTGGGAATCCGTATTGCATCTATATGGAATGATAAAGCAAAGCTTTGGATTACCGGCAGAAAAAAATTTCCGTCATTAGATTCTTTGAATGAGAAAACTGAAACCATCTGGATGCATTGCGCCAGCCTTGGTGAATTTGAACAGGGACGTCCTTTGATTGAGAAAATCAGGAAAGAATATCCCGGCCATAGGATTATAATCACTTTTTTTTCCCCATCAGGTTATGAGATACAGAAAGATTTTGATGGCGCGGATCATGTTTTTTACCTGCCTGCCGACTCGGCTTCGAATGCGAGAAAGTTTATTAATGTTATTAATCCAACGCTTGTTCTCTGGGTAAAATATGAATACTGGTATTATTATTTACATGAGTTAAAAAAGAAAAAAATTCCCACATTATTAATATCAGGAGCCTTCAGGAAAGACCAGCCATTCTTTAAATGGTATGGGAATTTCTGGAAGCAAATGCTTAACTCTTTTAATTATTTCTTTGTTCAAAATAAATCTTCAGAAACTTTATTGAACGGTATTAAAATTAATAACGCAGCAGTTTCGGGGGATACACGGTTTGACAGGGTAATTGCCATTGCTGAAAATTTTTATGATGTACCCTTAATAAAAGAATTTTGTGGTAACAGTAAAGTTGTTGTTGCAGGCAGTACATGGGAAGATGATGAAGCTGAATGGATGCATTATGCAAAAACAAATCCTGCTATAAAATTTATCATCGCTCCACACGAGGTTGATAAAGAAAATGTAAATGATGTAAAAAAAGAATTCCCGGGATCAATATTTTATTCACAGTTAAATGATGTTACAATACAAAAAGCCAATATACTCATCATTGATAATGTAGGTATGCTTTCAAGGCTTTATAAATATGCTGATATAACCTATGTTGGCGGCGGATTTGGATATGATGGCCTACATAACATTCTGGAAGCAGCAGTGTATGGGAAACCGGTAATTTTTGGTCCTGAATTTGAAAAAAATTTTGAAGCCCGGGAATTAATAGAATGCGGCGGGGGAATTACTATTGAAAATGCACTTGAGCTCGAAAAAACTTTAAATCATTTGTTTAAAAACGCAGATGAATCAGGGAGAAGAGGCATGGCTGCTAAACATTATGTTTATAATAATGCAGGTGCAACAAAAAAAATTATGAAATATATTCAGGAGAACCGTCTTTTAACCAACTGATCAAACTGCTGCACAATAGGGTTTGATTCTTTCCATCCTATTTTTACTTTAAGCTCTCTTTCTATCCAATACTGTGCTTCAGGATAAATTGAAAAATTATTGATCGTTTTTATACTTCTTTCATACATGGCCTCATCACCCCGAAATAATTCATTGATAAATAAGAAACGATCATTAACGCCTATTGCTTTTTTAAGATCTCTTACCGGCACTTCAGTAAGCATGTCAGAAAGTTCAATCTTACTTTGTTTCAATCTCTCATTTAAAGATTCGGGCCTGGCTGTAGATTCATTTATATTTTTTTGCGCATTCACCACAGGTGTTTGATGCGTTAACGTTGGAACGTCCTCAACCGGGTCAAATAGTAAAGAAGGTTTTGCGTTTACACTCATCTGGTTTTTGGCCTCAGCATTTCTTTTTATCTCTTCCAGCTCTTCTTCAATTTCTTTTTCATCTACTTTTAAAACCTCTATTATTTTTTCTTCCTGCTCAACAGGCTGTTCAGTTTGCTTTGTATAAGGCTGATTTTGATAGTTATTGTTGGAAGCGCCTGGCATCATAACAGCTACCTTTCCTTTACTGACAGATGTGTTATCACCTTTTTGCTGAAGCAATTCAGACTGAAGCATTTGCACAGTAACCAATAATTTATCCGCAGTTGCATTTTCGGCAATTTGCTGTTGTAATTTTTCTATGAGTGTATGCACTCTATCCATTTAATATTGCTTTAGGCCTTGTTCGCTATACAACGAAAAAATGAAATTAATGTTTTTGATTTCATGTAAAATCATTTTAACCTTTGCACATCAGGCTAAGTTACAAATTGAATTTAAAAATATTGACTAATTATGTTTATAGAACCCAATTTTAGAGGCGAACGCCGGGGCTGGATAGAAGTTATTTGCGGAAGTATGTTTAGTGGAAAAACAGAAGAACTCATACGCAGGCTAAAAAGAGTTAAGATAGCCAACTTAAAAGCAGAGATATTTAAACCTGCCATTGATGTTCGGTATGATGAGATAAAGATTGTAAGTCATGATGAAAATAAAATTCATTCTACCCCGGTAGATAATTCTCAAACTATTTTATTAATGGCGCAGGACGTAGATGTAGTGGGCATTGATGAAGCCCAGTTCTTTGACGAACAGGTTGTTTCGGTTTGCGAACAATTAGCCTTAAAAGGCATCCGGGTTATAGTTGCCGGGCTGGATATGGATTACCAGGGCAACCCTTTCGGGCCAATGCCTAAGCTGTTGGCCATTGCAGATTATATAACCAAGTTGCATGCAATATGTATGCAGTGCGGCAATATTGCAAACATATCTTACCGCAAAATTGCTTTAGACGGACAGGTTGTACTGGGAGAAAAAGATATTTATGAACCGCGATGCAGGCACTGTGCCCAATTACCATAATATGACCAACAGAATTTTAACCCTGCTTAAAAAAGATATTGTTCTTGAATTAAGGCAACAACATACTTTTTATGGCGTGCTTTTATACATAGCATCTACCATTTTTGTTCTATATCTTTCTATTGATGAACCGGCAGCCAATGTATGGAATGGATTATTTTGGGTGATACAATTATTTGTGTGCATTAACACTGTTGCAAAAAGTTTTTTACAGGAAAGCAAGGGCAGGATGCTTTATTTCTATTCTGTTGCATCCCCGGTAGAATTTATCATAAGCAAATTATTATACAACATCATACTCATGATATTAATGAGTGTTATCAGCCTTGCGCTCTTTTTTATCTTTTTAAATAACCCGGTAAGTAACAGCCTGCGCTTTACAGGCATTGTAATATTAGGCGGTGCAGGCATAAGTATGGTTTTTACATTGATGAGCGCCATTGCAGGCAAAGCACAGCAAAATGCGGCGCTTATTGCTATTCTTGGTTTCCCTGTTATTTTACCGCAATTATTATTATTGATGCGATTGAGCAAAACAGCTTTTGCAGAAGTATTTAAAAGCGGGGCCGTATTACAATTATCGGCATTAATTATCGGGCTTGATTTGTTAGTTGTTGTTATGGCAATAATTCTTTTTCCTTATTTATGGAAAGAATAGCCTGGTGAATGGTGAGAAGTGAATAGTGAATATGAATTCTAAAATTCAAACTTTCAAATTTCTTATTCCTTATTTTTTATTTCTTATTTAATGAAGGAGTTTACCCTAACTTTGCGCCACTAAATAATGTCTTTTTTCTTTGTGCGGAAAAGCTGGTGGAAAATATTATCATTCGTATTACTTACCTATACAATTATTGGTGGCTTTTTATTAGATGTACCCCGGCTTCATATCCTCAACGAATCTATCCGCAATCTTTATTTTCACGTATGTATGTGGTTTGGCATGATGATATTATTTATTGTAAGCTTTATTTACAGTATTAAATACCTGCGCACCTCCAATCACCGCAACGATATTTTTGCAAGCAATTTTGCAGCTATCGGGAGTTTCTTCGGAATATTGGGATATGCAACCGGTACCATCTGGGCAAATTATACATGGATAACTGACCAGAATCAATCGCTGGCAAGTGTTTTAAAAGAACCTAAACTTATAGGTGCAGCCATTGCATTATTAATTTACGGCGCCTACTTTGTTTTAAGAGGTTCGCTTACTGATATTGATAAAAAAGCACGTGTGAGTGCAGTCTATAATATTTTTGCTTTTGCCATGCTCTTCCCCAGCATCTGGATAATTCCCAGGTTGGTGGGTAGTCTGCATCCCGGCGCTCCCGGTAGTGAAAGCGGGAATCCTGCACTCAATTTTAATGATATTGACAGCCGGTTAAGAATGATATTTTATCCTGCAATTATCGGCTGGACTTTGTTAGGCGTCTGGATAGCCACCCTTAAAATCCGTTTACAGTTATTAAAAGATAAAATACTAATTAATGCATAACTTATTTATACGTTTCATGTTTATGGCAGGTTGTTTGTTTTTAAGTTGTGCCGCATTTGCGCAGGATAAAGTTGAAATGGCAGACAGCATGCGTAGCAATGGAAAAATTTATGTTGTAGTTGCAGTATGCCTTACTATTTTAATCGGCTTATTTATTTATGTATTTATGATAGATAAAAAAATAAGCAGGTTTGAAAAAAATAAAGACTAAGATTTTTTATAACAACGATTGCTAATATAAAAACGATTTTATGTCATCAGAAAAACCATATAGCTTTTTTCAAAGCGTGGAAAGAAGTTTTGACAAGGCAGCTATTTTCACAGATTGGGACCCCGGCGTATTGGAACAAATAAAGGCCTGTAACAGCGTTTACCAAATGAGGTTTCCTGTAAAAGTGGATGATAAGATAGAAGTGATAGAAGCATACAGGGTACAACACTCTCACCATAAAACACCTTGCAAAGGTGGCATCCGTTTTAGTTTAGCAGTTAACCAGGATGAAGTAATGGCGCTGGCAGCTTTAATGACTTACAAATGCGCAATTGTAAATGTTCCGTTTGGCGGAGGAAAGGGAGGAATAAAAATTGACCCTAAAAAATATTCTGCTTACAACCTTGAAAAAATAACACGCCGTTATACAGCAGAATTAATCAAGAAAAATTTTATCGGGCCGGGCACTGATGTTCCTGCTCCTGATTATGGAACAGGTGCAAGAGAAATGGCATGGATACTGGATACGTATGTTGCTATGCATCCCGGCGAGATTGATGCAGCAGGTTGTGTAACAGGTAAACCTGTTTCGCAGGGCGGCGTTCGTGGAAGAACAGAAGCTACAGGCTTAGGCATTTTTTATGGCTTACGGGAAGTATGCAATATGCAGTCTGTAATGGATAAATTAGGATTAAGCGCAGGTGTTGAAGGAAAAAGAATTTGTGTGCAGGGTCTTGGAAATGTGGGATATCATGCAGCTTACTTTTTTAAAGAAGCAGGAGCAAAAATTGTTGGGCTTGCAGAATATGAGGGCGCTATCTGGAATAATGATGGGTTAGACCTGGAAGCTGTTGTTGAACATCGCAAAAACAATGGCTCTATTCATAATTTTCCCGGCGCCACTAATTTCGCAAACAGCGGTGAGGCATTGGAAATGGATTGTGATATTTTAATTCCTGCTGCTTTGGAAAATGTTATCAACGGAGAAAATGCTTCACGAATAAAAGCGAAAATAATAGGAGAAGGCGCTAATGGCCCATTAACTCCTGATGCAGATGAAATATTAGCATTGAAAGGAACTATAGTTGTGCCGGATATGTATTTGAACGCAGGTGGTGTAACGGTTAGTTATTTTGAGTGGCTTAAGAATTTAAGCCATGTTCGTTATGGCCGGATGGAGAAACGCTTTACTGAAAATATGAATCATCATATTCTCGGGCAGATGGAAGAACTTACCGGCAAAAATGTTAGCGCTATAGAAAGAGAATTTATAATGCATGGCGCCGATGAAGTTGACCTTGTGAGAAGTGGGCTGGAAGAAACGATGATAACTGCCACAAGAGAAATAATGGATATCTGGCATGCAAATCCAAGTATCCCTGACATGCGCACAGCGGCTTATGTTTGTGCAATAAATAAAGTTGCTACTTCCTATGCAGAGTTAGGAATATTTCCATAAAAAAGTTTGTAGTTATCTATTAATAGAAGCTTTTTTATTCAAATCCGGGCAATTCATTTATTTCATGAAATTGTCCTTCTCTTTTTTCAAATCCAAAACAATAGCTGCCATTGGTTATTACAAGATATTTGGCAGGCAGTGTAATATGATAACGAAGAATTTGTTCCAGCGTCTTTGAATTAATGGGTGTATTCATTTCTTTACATTCAATTATCATCCATGGCAAGGCATGCCTGTTGTACACAACAGCATCGCAACGCTTTTTTAATTCCCCCAAATAAATTTCTTTTTCAATAGCAATTAATTTGGCAGGATAATTTTTTATTTGAGTAAGATATTGCAGTATGTTTTGTCTTACCCATTCTTCCGGTGTTAATACAATCCAACGTTTACGAAAAGCATCAAATATCAATTCACTGTTATTCTCTTTTTTTATTTTGAACTGATGCTTTGGAAAGTCTATTTTTATCATCTTGTTAATTGCAATAAGCAAAAAGCCGGCAAATCGCCGGCTTTAAATTACTATATAAATATTTTATTAAAATCCACTAACATTCAAACGGCCGCCTGTTACACACTTGCCGGATAAAGAAGCTGTTGGAGTAGCTACATCTAAAATTGCCGCTTTAATTTGTGCAGCAGTTGGATATACACCCTTAGTTGCAAAATAGGTTGACGCATATAATGCACAGGCACCTGTTACATGCGGGGTTGCCATTGAAGTGCCGCTGTAAGAAGAATATCCTCCCGGTACAGTTGAAATAATTCCAACTCCCGGAGCGCCAATATCTACTGAAGTCTTACCATAATTTGACCAGCTGGCTATACCACCTGTTGAATTGATTGCCGCTACAGCAATAACATTTGCATTTGTATAACTGGCAGGATAACTTGGTTTTGAATCTATATTAATTGCTTTACCTCCCTGGTTGCCATTGCCTGCCGCTGCAATAAATAAAATACCGGCTGTATTAGCCCTTTCAATAGCAGCAGAAAGCCCGGAAGAATATCCGCCGCCACCCCATGAATTATTTGTCGCAACGATATTCAAGCGCTTTGCTACGTTAGGATTTGTTTTTAAACCGGTTAAATAATCAACAGCTAAAATTGCATTGGCAGTAGTGCCCCCGCTTGTACCTAAAAATTTTGCTGAAATAATTTTTACATTCCAGTTGATACCTGCCACCCCAACTTCATTACCGGCTTTTCCTCCAATAGTTCCTGAAACATGCGTTCCATGATCATCACCCCCGGCATCATAAGTTGTATTATCATTATTTACAAAATCCCAACCGTTAACGTCATCCACTTTCCCATTACCATCATCATCAGTATTATTCCCGGCGATCTCATTAGGGTTTCCAAAATTGTCGGCAAGATCTACATGATTATACATTGCGCCTTCATCAATAACACCCACATAAACATTTGATGAGCCTGTGTGTCCCTTAGCCCATGCCGTGTTAGCCTGGCTTCCATATTGATTTACCGGATCACCGCTACCTGCAGGGCTTGAAGAGCTATACATGCCCCATAATTGCCCGTTGGTAAAATATGTATCATTAGTTGTTGTAGCATGCGTATAAATCCAATTAGGCTCCGCATATTCTATCTCTGATTCGCCTTTCATTCTTGCAATAGCTGCAAACACATCTGTATCTGTCTTTACAAGGTAAATGCCATCATTATCTCCCGCATATTGCATTGCATTGGTAAGCAGGTGCTGTGATACTTTCCCATTAATAAATGCCAGCGTTTGAATGCGGCTTTTTTCAGAGGTACCGGTCTTGAATTTTATTAAAAGCTCACCCGGAACAAACTTGTCTGTTACATTATACGCAACAGCAGGTGTAACTGAAAGATCATCCGTTACTACCGATTCCACCGCAGTTTTTTTACAACCGGTGATAATAGCAATAGCCAAAAGCGTTAGAGCTAAAAGGTATTTTTTCATGCTTTAAGTTTTTAATGTGAAAGGTTAAAAAGAAATCAGTTAGAGTTTAAAAGTAAATATAAAAAAAATATTACATAAAAAATCGCTTAACCTGGCAAAATTTATCCGCCTGTCTTTGCCTGTTTTAGTTCCAAATCTTTACATTTTTATTTATGTATTTTTATATTACGATGAAAACAAAAACCGAGATAGTAGAGAATTGGTTACCCCGGTATACGGGTGAGAAACTGGAAAACTTTGGTGAATATATTTTGCTTACCAACTTCAGTAATTATGTAACCCTGTTTGCCGAATTGAATACTGTAAAAATTACGGGTATTGATAAGCCAATGCAATGCGCCACTGCCAATAATATTACTATTATAAACTTTGGTATGGGAAGCCCAACGGCTGCAACTGTAATGGATTTGCTTAGCGCCATACACCCCAAAGCTGTATTGTTCCTGGGCAAATGCGGGGGTTTAAAAAAACGCAATAAAATTGGTGACCTCATTTTACCTATCGCTGCCATAAGAGGCGAGGGTACTTCCAATGATTATTTTCCTCCCGAGGTTCCTGCATTACCTGCGTTTGCTTTACAAAAAGCTATTTCAACTACCATAAGAGAGTATGAATATGATTACTGGACCGGCACTGTTTATACCACCAACCGCCGGGTTTGGGAACATGATGAGGAACTGAAAGCATACCTGCAAAAAATTCGTGCATACGCAATTGACATGGAAACAGCAACCATTTTTACAGTGGGTTTTTATAATAAAATTCCTACAGGCGCATTGTTGTTAGTGAGTGATTCGCCCATGGTACCGGAAGGTGTAAAGACAGAAGCAAGTGATGTTAGCGTTACAGCACAATTTGTTGAAAGGCATTTAAAAATCGGAATAGATTCATTAAAACAATTAATGAATAATGGATTAACGGTCAGGCATCTGAAGTTTTAATGTGCACATCAATATTACTTATCACTTATAACTCATCGGCAGTTGCTCCCTCTTCTCCAAATAAAAAACCTCTCTGTTGATTTTGAAACAGAACACGGCAGCACTTCTGCTGTTAAGAATATTTCTCTTGAAATAAATAAGGGAGAAATTGTAGCCATTGTTGGCGAATCGGGTTCGGGCAAAACAGTTACCTCTTTATCGATATTGCAGTTACTGCAAACTCCTCCTGCAAAATATACATCGGGAGAAATCCTGTTTTTAAAAAATGGAAACCAAACAGACCTGCTGAAATTACAAGGACAGGAAATGAGGGCTATCCGCGGAAATGAAATTGCCATGATCTTCCAGGAGCCGATGACCTCTCTTAATCCTGTGCAAACCTGCGGCAGCCAGGTAATGGAAGCCATACAGTTGCATGAGAAAAAAGACAGTAAGTCTGCAAGAAAAAAAACCATAAAATTATTTGAAGAGGTACAACTTCCTGATCCCGAAAATATTTTAAACCGTTATCCTCACCAATTGAGTGGGGGACAAAAACAAAGAGTGATGATTGCAATGGCTATGAGTTGTAATCCGTCTTTACTTATAGCAGATGAGCCAACAACAGCCTTGGATGTAACGGTACAAAAAACCATTTTGCAGCTTATAAAAAATTTACAGCAGCAACATGAAATGGGCGTTATCTATATCACTCATGATCTTAGCCTGGTAGCAGAGATTGCTGATAAAGTAATTGTAATGTACAAAGGCAGCGTGGTGGAAGCAGGCAGTGTAAAAGATATTTTTTTAAATGCACAGCATCCATATACGAAAGCGCTGCTTGCTTGCCGCCCGGTGTTACACTCCAAAGGGAAACGGTTACCGGTGGTGAGTGACTTTCTTGATAAAGAACCAGTCAATGGTCAATGGTCAATGGCCAATAGTGAAAAAGAAATTCATTCAACATCGAACATCGAACATCGGACATCGGACATTCAATCATTAACTCCTTTACTAAAAGTTCAAAACCTAAAAGTATATTTTCCTGCAAGGAAGAATTTTTTTGGAAAGACGCTTTTGGAATTTAAAGCGGTAGATGATGTGAGCTTTGAGATAATGAAAGGAGAAACTGTAGGACTGGTGGGTGAAAGCGGTTGCGGCAAAACTACGCTTGGACGTGCTTTAATAAGATTAATTGAACCTACTGCAGGCAATATTTTATTTGATGGAAAGGATATAGCGCATATAGAAAAAGGAGAAATGAGAAGAATGAGAAAAGATATACAGATAATTTTCCAGGACCCTTATGGATCACTTAATCCCCGCATAACTATTGGCAGCGCTATACAGGAACCGATGAAAATTCATGGCCTGTTGCAAAACAATAAACAGCGAAAGGATAAAGTGATAGAACTGTTGGAAAAAGTAAATCTTAAACCTGAACATTTTAATCGCTACCCCCATGAATTTAGCGGGGGCCAAAGACAGCGCATTTGTATTGCAAGAGCGCTTGGATTAAATCCTCAATTTTTAATTTGTGATGAAAGTGTTTCGGCGCTGGACGTAAGCGTACAGGCCCAGGTACTTAATTTATTAAACGACCTTAAAAAAGAATTTGGTTTTACTTCCATTTTTATCTCTCACGACCTATCGGTTGTACGCTACATCAGCGACAGGATAATGGTAATGAATAAAGGGAAGATAGAAGAAAGCGGTACCGCTGATGAGGTGTACTTCCATCCTGCAAAAGAGTATACAAAAAAATTAATAGCCTCTATACCAAAGGGGCTCGTGGTTTAATGTTACCGGCTATCCTGGATCTAATTGTTTGATCAAAAATCACTCTTTCTGAACCTGCTATAATTTTCGCCCTCGTAAAAATTTTTACCACTTTTGCTTAAAGAAAATAGAAGTCTTTTTAATTGCTTATCCAACTGATCGTTCAATGGTTCATCATCTCTTATTTTTTTGTCCGTTAGCTTAACAAGCTCGCCTTTACTACTTACTTCATTAATGTTTTCGGGTTGCAACCCGCTAATACCGATCTTCCATCCATCATCTTTTTTAATACGGTATTTAAAAAAATATACAAGCCCCCGTTTATTTCTAAAGCTTATTATTTTAGTTGACAAATAAACAATTGAATCTAATTTATTCGCAGCTAAAATGCTTTTGGCAATATCTGTTTGGTTTTTATATTGCTTTGGAAATTTATTGAGAAGCCTGGCATTTTCGAGCGACTTAAAAAGCCTGACCCTGAACTCATCTTTTACCGAGAGCTTAAGTAATATACTATCGAGCACAAATTTTTTATTCCGCAGCATTAATACCGCTGTGCCCAGTTGCAACGACGGGTCTCTGGAAGATAAAAGTTTTTCAAAAAAGCTTTGCACCTGTGGCTTATCATAAAATGGCATGAGCAAGACCGCATAATCATCAAGCCCTGTTTTTGAATTTGAATAACTATACGGGGCATAGATTTTTTGATCATTATTATCCTTGTTGTCACGCTCCATCTTTTCATCTTTCCCCTGCTGTTTTTTTAATTCCAACCTTGCATCAAAATATATCTTGGTGAAATAATTTTCATACTCCCTGGCAGTTACCAGGTTGCTGTCAACCAGGGTTACCAACAGGGCATTTATATCATCTTTATAATCTTCTATAGTTGAAAACTGTAAAATCTCCGGGAATAATTGTTTTGCAAGCTTAAGAGAATCTTTTACATCGTTAAAAAAAGTACTGTACTCATAAGTAGTGGCAAACATTGGCGGGTCCTGTAAAAGCAATTCTTTCAGCAAAGCGTAGGACTGTATGCTTTTCTTTTTTGCAAGGGCTCTTAAAACTATATTTTGAAATGTACTTGTATCAGCCGTTTTATAATAAATATTTTTTAGTGCATTTACAATAGCCGGGGTGGCCGTTGTATCAGTTATATAACCCAGCTCAGCAATAAAACGTGATTTACTGTCAAAATAATCTTTATCACTATACTTTAAACTGTTGATCACATTTACCAGTTTAGGAATATCATTTTTTGTATAATAGATATTTGAAATAGAAGACTGTGCTTTTGCATGTGTTGTACTGTCAGCACTGTAAAAGTCATTAAGAAAGGTGTCGATAGTACTGGCAAAAATATTTCGTTGTGGCAGGTTGTTCTGCGGATGAAAGGTTGTGTAAAAGTTTTTTATAAAATCACTTTTACCATTCAATGTATCTCCCATGGAAACTATACGGTAAAGCCTGTCATTTTTTAGAAGCAGTAAACGGTTTATCTGGCGGGAAGAATTTGTGTCTCTTAAAGTTAAGTTGTAGCCTGTAAGTCCATCACTTGTTTTGAAATAATCTTTTTTAGCAAGAAAAAAATCAGTTCTTGCGAGGTAATCATTTATCTCATCCTTCCAAAAAGCTGAAGAATCTTTTACATAAAAATATTTGGGATATTGCTGCATGGCCACTGCAATCACTTCTCCTGTACTATCGCTTTTAAACAATGCATTCCTTGCCCTGGGCCAATAAGTATCAACATTTGAAAAGCCGTACCTATAACTGTCGCCTCCCATCTTTTCTATTAATGCTCTTAAATTTTCTTCCAGTTCAGGAATTACAGGAGTAGCTACTGTATAATGCAGAAATGTATCAACAAAATTTTGTCCATTGGGATATTTAAAAGAAGTGAATTGAAAAGAAGAAAAGAAGTCTTTAACATCAGTGCCTGGATTTTTAGCAGCCGCGGCAAGTAAGTAATAGTGAGAGCCTTCAATAATGAATTTTGCTTTTATTATCCGGCCATCATTTAAAGTGGCCTGCACATCCATTGCAGGGTAACCATTAAAGTTTGAAATATTTCGCTGATGCTGTGCTTTGATAAACTCTGAAAGTTTAAATGACTCTTCCATTAACCCAAGGTCAAACGTATCTTCATCCAGGACACGAAAATTATTTATACTTTTCTTCAGAATGAGAAATGCGTTCCCGGTACTTTTATCTACTGCTTCATACTCCCACCTGTCAATATTATCCTCTGTAGATGTATTAAAAAATTCATGCGGCTGTTGTGGTAATTTTATTGTAAAGCCACCTTGCTTTGGCTCAAAATTTATCCATCCCGTAACCGGCTCCTTCAACTGGATAGAAGAAAAGAATCTTTCTGCTTCTGCACCTTCTACATAATTTTCTTTTCCACTCATTTTAAATACCAGTACTTCAAAAGGTGTTATAAATATCTGGTAGCGCTGTATATCTCCTCTTCTTGTTCTATTGGTTATATCGTACCCGTTGTAGCCATTTTTTTTAATCACCATTTTCTTTATGATCTTACCGGGAATATTTTCATATAAAAGACTGTCTACTTTTTTCAAAACCTGGTCTTCTGTATTACCCAGGAAAGCTGCATGCGTTTTTACTCTTGTTAAGAGATAATAAGTTCCATTGCTCATATCAGCATACTGCCTTCTATCCAAACCTGAAACATCACTTGCCATTTTGTATAAAGGGCCCGGTACATCAACTTTATAAAATTCATCTTCAGGCGAATTGGTAATGAATTTTACAGGCACTTTTAATTTATCAACCGCATCTTTTTGAAAATCATTTTTCGCCGCCATAATAACCGGCCGGAGTATATATCCTTTTTTCCTCAGCAATTCTATCACTCCCCTGCTGCCGGCAAGATGCGCTGCACCTACGCCAACAAATAAAGAACTCTTTTTAAGAATAGTATCAATCGAATTTGCCTGTATCTCATTTCTTTTATACAAAAATTTATTCCTGAAAGCATCCGATGCATCCATCATATCACTTAATGAATCCAGCAGGTCTAAATCTCCTGCACGATAAGCATCTTCCATTTTTTTTGCAATATCACTCATGGATTCACCGTCGGTATCAATCGTTTTTGTATTCTTCTCCTTAGCCATATCTGCATAAGCTTCCAATACAATTTTTTCAGTTTCATAATAATTTTCCACGCCGGTTGCCGTTTTTCCAAGTTTTTTACCCGTTTGAAAAATATACAGGTCTAAAAAAGTATCCTCTTCAAAATCTTCTTTGCTTTTGTAGGTTCTGTATAAAAGACTATTAACAACCGTAGGTTCTGAACTTAATGCCGTTTTTAATTCGTCTTCATATTTATCTAACTGGAAAGAACTTTCTTTGAGATAATCGGTGCTGGGCGCCTGTGTAAAATTTTTATAATTAAGCTGGAGTTGGTCAAGCTTTACCATTTGCCCCTGCCATACATCAGGGTTCAATTCCAATGCAACTGTTTCCACATTTTTAATGGCATGATAAAATGAATCAGGCAAATGAAAAACCATTTTACTGCTTACATGCATGGTGCCGAATAAATAAGAAGGCTTTTTTAATCCTTTGCCTGTAATCTCCCATAAAAGGCTTGGATATTTTTTAGAAATTGTTTGGGAAAAGGAATTTGCAGAAAACAGTAAGGTTGTTACAAAAACAAAAAATAAACGCTTCGGATACAATTTAGCCACTAAAATGAGGGTTTATATAAAGATGCATATAACAATATAATTCACCAAATATTGTAATTGTAATAGTTATATAAAATTTAGAAAGGTATCTCCTTAAATCAATTAATAAATTTTCAATCCAAAACCTTACCTTTGCACACTTAAAAAATCATGCCGTAACATGATAAGTGCCCTGAAATTTCGGGGACATATCTCTGTTTTACTACAGTAAATGGCATGTGACAATTAACTTTAAATCTATAATTGTACATGAAATTATCACAATTCAAATTTGATCTTCCTTTAAATCTTATCGCTCAAAATCCTACTAAAAAAAGAGAGGATAGCCGTCTGATGGTGATTGAAAGAAAGACCGGCAAAATTGAGAACAAACATTTTAAAGACATTCTTGAGTACTTTGATGATAAAGACGTATTTGTTGTAAACAACACGAAAGTTTTTCCTGCACGTATGTATGGCCGCAAAGAAAAAACAGGCGCCAAAATAGAAGTTTTTTTATTGAGAGAATTACACAAGCAAAACAGGTTATGGGATGTAATTGTGGACCCGGCCCGCAAAATAAGGGTTGGCAATAAATTATATTTTGGAGAGAATGATGAACTGGTAGCAGAAGTGATCGATAACACAACAAGCCGTGGACGTACCATTCGTTTTTTATGGGATGGAACTGAAGAAGAATTCAGGACGATGCTGAATTTTATGGGAGAAACTCCTTTGCCAAAATACATTAAACGCAAGCCTGAGGAAGAAGATAAAGAGCGTTATCAAACAGTATATGCAAAACACGAAGGCGCTGTAGCAGCACCAACTGCAGGTCTACATTTTAGTCCTGAGCTGATAAAGCGTTTGGAAATAAAAGGTGTTCGCTTTGCAGAGGTTACGCTACATACAGGTTTGGGAACTTTTCGCCCCATTGAAGTAGAAGATCTTAGTAAACATAAAATGGATGCAGAGTATTACCGCATAGAAGAAGAAGCCTGCAATATTGTAAATAAAGCAAAGGAACAAGGCAGGAGAATCTGCTCTATCGGAACAACAACTATGAGAGCAATGGAGTCTTCTTTTACTGCACAAAAATTACTAAAGCCATCAGAAGGCTGGACAAATCATTTCATTCATCCACCTTATAAATTTAATATAGCCGATTCCCTGGTAACCAATTTTCATTTACCAAAAACCAGCTTATTAATTATGGCCTGTGCATTTGCCGGGTACGATCTTATGATGGATGCTTATAAAAAAGCCATAAAAGATAAGTATCGTTTTTTTAGTTATGGCGATGCAATGCTGATAATATAGCAGTGAAGGATGAGTTTGAAACCCGAATAAAAGAAGCCCGGATAATTGATGATCCGGGCTTCTTGTTTAATAAAAATTATTATTGCATTTTGGCTGGTGCACCGGTAAATTGTCTCATTAGATCCACCTTACCATCTTTGTTAATTCTCCACACTTCCTGGATGTTTCTTGTTTCCACTTTACCATCAGGCCATGTATCTGTTTCGGTACCCCAAATGGCAACCCAGTCTTCTTTTCTATCCACACTTCTTAAAGGGATCCAGGCATCAATAGTGCTTTTAGCGCTTGTCATACCTCCGCGATATTTTTTAGCACCCTCAAGGTTTGCAGCTTTTCCTTTTACAACAGAACCATCGGGCAAATACATTACCAGTGTATCGGCCATATAATCGTGCCTGTCAAAAGCATTGTCATCCCAGTCTTTCCA
>JAQBNL010000034.1 GCA_028288585.1 Chitinophagaceae bacterium
AAGTTAAGATAATTGTGCCTGTGTTAGTAATTGTGCCTGATGCATTATTGAGGCCGCCTCCAATTAAAATTATGCCTGACGTTATATTTACAACAGCCCCATTGTTAGACAGTACTTGTGAAAAGCACTGTGAAGTAAAAAAGAAAAATAAAAGTGTAGCGTAAATAGGTTTCATATTCTGCTCAGTTTACTTTGGTTATTATAACTGTGCTGCCTGTTTTTACTGTTGTTGCTGCCGCAACCTCTGAACCATGATACAGCTGTAAATCGCCTGAAACAGTTACTACAACCAAACCCTCGATTATCATAAGCATATCTGAATTGGCTGCATCAACTGACAGGGTAGTTCCCCAACCTGTTGTACTTTTTGCTCTTGCAGCAAATGCTCCCACTACTGCTCCTGTTGATAATATTTCGTCCTGATCTGCAGCCGCTGTTGAAGCCACTGCGGAAACATCAACCCATCTTACGTTTGCCACAAACGCAGTTACAGTTCCTGAATGATTTACAGAAAATTTTACACCTGTTGTTGCAGCTGCAGACTGGTAACGGATTAGATATTTAAAAGTATAAGTCCCGGCTGCTAAGGTTTCGTCGAGCTCTGTAATTTTAGCTGCTGTAGTTGTTGAATTAGGAACATCAACAGTAACAACATTTGTATAAATCCCCAGCATTGCTTTTAATTGTGTTACTGTTAAGTCTGATGCATTGGCTGTGCTACCGGTGTTATTTCCTTTAATTGTATTGGCAGCCATTTGTGCTGACATTGCATTAGTAACTTTATTAGTGCCGATAGTTGTGGCATTACCAACAGAAGTTACATCACCTGTTAAGTTTGCATTGGTAGTTACCGTTGATGCATTACCTGTTAAGTTACCGACAAATGCGATAGAAGTTAAAGTACCTGTAGAGGGGTTAAAAGATAATTTAGTAGAAGATGTTTTTTGTGCCTGATTACCGGAATTTGTTGTGACCCATGTAGGATACATAGTTGCATTGGTTGCATTATCATCTGCAATTCCGATTAAAGTTGCACTGCCGGCATTGCCTGTTACAGTAGTTTGATCTCCCGTGTTTGTTCCTGATAAATTGGAGCCGGAAACCGTGCCGGATGCAGCAACAGATGTTGGCGTTATTGCTCCTAAAGTTAGGGTTATGGCCGGTGTTGTAGTTGCATTTGCAACTGTGCCTGAAACTCCATTTGCAGTTGTTACAGACACAGAACTTACACCTGTGCCGCCTCCTGAAATTTGCCATGAACTACCATTATAAAAATTCAACAGGTTTGTTGATATATTATATATTACAAGCCCGGTAGCAGGTGAACTAATTGCATCACGTTCAGTTGTGGTCATTCGTGGAGGAAGAAACCCAAGCGTTGTTGACCTTAATTCTAATATAGAAGATGAATTTGGAGTAATTGAAGTAGTGCTTATTCCTACCTGGGAAAATAGATCAGTAACAGATAATATGCAAATGGCAATTATAAATGCCGGTTTCTGCTTAATGATTTTTTTAAGGCATAGACGCAAAAGAGTTCGTCCATAGTCAAGGCATGGAGTCCTGGTATTCATTGATATAGGATTTTAGGGGTAGCCAAATACTAAAAGCATAGGGCTTATTAATACTTGACCGGTAAATTCAAGTACAGAAACGTAAGGAGTAGCTATTTATTGTAAAACGTGTAGAAAAAATACTACAATGTATATTTTCCTTTACAATACGAGGTATCTTCCTACTTTATAAACGGCCGGAGGAGATCCGGATTGATCATCAAAGCTATTATATATCATCCCTTTACCTCTTGCAAACCACCTTTCTTCAACAAAAATGACAGTTGCAGGAAATCCGGGACTGGTTGCATAATATTCGTACTTAACTTTCATTACATCCGGGGAAGTAATAATACCGCTGGTGGCACTTACTGCTTTTGCAAGCAATGTCATTTTCATATAGATAGTAACAGATAGTCCTCCTGAGGTACCGGTAACACTTGTGGATTGCCAGGTGTCATTTACGTTTGCTGATTCTTTCAAAAAAGTATACTCTATATTAGCGGGACTGGTACTTCCGGGGTCAAAAAATCCAAAGAAATCTTCGGCATTAAAATACTCAAAATAATCTCCTCCCGATTTTCTATAATATAAATCACTGGGTGAACCTGAAGATGGAATATCATCATAAGTAAAAACGTTATAAGAAACACTACCAACCAGTTTTGTTCTTGCTGTAGCAGCAATTAAAAAAGAATCTGCCGGGTCTGCATTTGCATTTCCATAAGCCCAGAAAGAACCTGTGGTTGTAGGAAAATAATCAGTTGCAGGAGGAGGCGTGCCGGGCAAAAAATTAACTACAAAAGTACAATTGCCGGTACCAAAGGTTACCGTGAAGGTTTGATTACCGGAAGCAACCGGTGTACCTGAACCATTTAAAATTACTGTTTGTACACCTGTATTTGTAAACGTTCCTGTTTTTGAAAAACTTACACCATTTACAGTATTGGTTGATATGGTATAAGTACCGGGAGTTGTAACTGTAACCGTTACTGTTACTGTATTTGTAGAGGTAAGCGCTATTCCTTGTGTATATGTACCGTTGGGTGCAAGTGGTGTACAAACGCCTGCAGCTGCACCTAGTGTACCTACAGCAGTATTTCCTCCGCTACCGCCACCGGTTCCATTTGTGCTTAAATTAATTCTTGAAGTAAACTTACCAAGCGTAAGTTGCTTTGTTGTTCCTGTGGAATCTTCAGCTGCACCGGAGAAAATTCCGGTTATGCTATTATTACCTATGGCGGTAACTGTTACAATAAATTCGCCTACAAATTGATCTGCATTATAAATAGTTTTTGCCTGGGTATAATATTGAAAATCGCTTTGGAAAAGAGAAGCTTTATACGTTCCCACTGTAAAACTATCGGTTGCATACAAATGCATTAAAAAATTCTGCTTACCATCTGATGATTTGCCCACCAGGTTTAAAGTTTTTGTTGTTCCGGTGGTTTCTATATTAGCAGAATCCATATTTCCTGCGTATACCGTGGCAGCATCATTAAACTGCCAGGTTCCTGCAGGCGTTACTATTCCTTCCAAACTATATTCTTTTTGGCACGAAAAAAATATAGCTGCCAGTAATATTATAAGAGAAGAGAATTTTAGAGTTTTCATTGATAAGTTTTTAATAATTCATTATGACACCTGTACTTCGTCATTAACAATAGCGCCGGTTTCAACTGTATGATGATTTGTATTGCTTTTTCGTTGCCCGAAAAACCGCTTTTGAAATAATAAAATTGCTATTACCCCGGTAGATATGGCTGTATCTGCTAAATTAAATATTGGTCTGAAAAATTCAAACTCTTCTCCACCCCAAATGGGTACCCACGAAGGAAAATGTGCATTTCTAATTATGGGGAAATAAAGCATATCTACTACTTTACCATGAAAAAATCCTGCATAGCCCTGCTCAGGAAATATTTTAGCAACATTCAAAAGGCTGGTACTGCTTTCTTCAAAAATAATTCCATAAAACATGCTGTCTATCAGATTACCAAGAGCGCCTGCAAAAATTAAAGCAGCACACGCTATAAAACCAGGATGATATTTCTTTTGAACTATTTGCTTTAAATAAAATATACCAAAAATTACAGCCGCAAGTCGGAATAATGTAAGAATCATTTTGCCCCAGTCGCCACCAAATTTCCATCCATATGCCATGCCTTCATTCTCTATAAAATAGAGCCGGAACCAATTGCCAATAACGGCATGTGATTCACCGGTATGATAATGTGTTTTTATAAAGATTTTTAAAACCTGGTCTGCAAGCACCACTAAAAAAATAATTAAAAAAACATTTCTTCCTTTCACATTACTATATTAAGCTGTAAATATAAAGAAAACCGATGTGAGTAGGAAGTGGGGAGTTGTGAGTAAAATGTTATAGTAGTGAGAGGTGAATCGTGAACGGTGAGCACCTGATTTGTGTACTCATCAACTCACCATTGACCATTCACTCTTCACTATTTCATTCTTCAAAATAAATTCTTTTAACTCTTTGCGAAACACCGGTCATTATTTCATAAGAAATTGTATTGCACCATTTAGCTATTTGCTGTATAGGTAATTGCTCACCAAATACTATTACCTCATGGCCTTCTTTACAATTCATTCCTGTTATATCAAGCATCGTCATATCCATACAAACATTTCCTACTACAGGTACCAGCTTATTTTGAACAAGCATTTTTCCTGTCCCATTACTTAAGGCCCTGGGATAACCATCTGCATAGCCAATGCGGACAGTAGCAATAGTTGACTCTTTTTCCAAAACCGCTTCGCATCCATACCCCACACTTTCACCTGCTCTTACATTTTTTACCTGCGCAATAGTAGTTGTAAGCGTGGATACATTTTTTAATTTCTTTTGAATAGCAGCATTGCCATCAATTCCATACAAACCTATTCCCAGACGAACCATATCCATGTGCAGGTAAGGATGCCTGCTGATAGCCGAAGTATTTGCAATATGCTTAAGAATATTATAACTCAGTACACCTTGAAGCTCATCACAACACTCTAAAAAAATGGCTGCCTGTTTTTGGGTAAATCCATCACGGCTTTTATCATCGCTTGCCACTAAATGAGAAAAAACTGACTGCACTTTTATTTTATTATTGTTTTTAAGATGCGCTGCCAGAACAGTTATATCACTTTGCTCAAATCCCAGCCGGTGCATTCCTGTATCCAGTTTTATATGTACCGGGAAATATTGTATACCGGATGAATCCAAATATTTTTCGAGAGATAATAAAATAGAGAAAGAAAATATTTCAGGCTCAAGATTATATTTAACCAATGCATTAAAAGTATTTTCTTCAGGATTCATCACCATTATCGGGAGCCCGATACCTGCCTTTCTAAGCTCAACACCTTCATCTGCATAAGCCACTGCCAGGTAATCAACATTATTAAACCGGAGCAGGTTGGCAATTTCGTAGCTGCCGCTGCCATAGCTAAAGGCCTTTACCATAGCCATTATTTTAACGGATGGCTTTAATAAACTTTGATATTGCTTTAGATTATGAGCAATTGAATTAAGATTGATTGATAAAATTGTTTGATGAACTTTTTGCTCAAGTAATTGACCTATCTGTTCAAACTCAAAAATTCTGGCGCCTTTTAAAAGAATAGTTTCATCTTTAAAATGAAGAGAATTAAAATTAGTTTTGAATTCATCTACAGTAACATAAAAATATTTTTCTTCAAGAAAAGAAAATTTTTCCTGCTGCAGATTTAATGTAGGACCTATAGCTATTAATCTTTGTATTTTTTTTTGCTTCAGAAGCGATGCAACTTCACCATATAATTCATTACCCGATTTTCCACTTTGCAGAATATCCGAAAGAATAACAGTTTGTTTTTTATGTTGTTGCTGCTGTTGCAAAAAATCAAGTGCGATCTTTAGTGAATTAATATCAGCGCTATAACTATCATTGATGATGGAGCAATTATTTATTCCATTCTTTAACTCAAGCCTCATTTCAACCGGGTGTAACTGCAATATCCGCTCAGTAATGATCCTATCTGCAATTTCCATTTGCAACAGAACACACCAGCAGGTTATTGCGTTTTCTATCGATGCATCGTCAGTAAATGGAATTATAATTTGAATCTCTTTATCCCGATACGTTCCTGTTATTACTGATAAATTATTCTCTTTTTTAATAGAAGATATTTGCAATGAAGCAGTATTAATCCTACTCCATGTAAATAATTGTAACTGTTGATTTTTTTCTTTTAAAAAATTAACTTCCTTCCGTATCTCATCATTATCAATACAAAAAATTAATGAAGAAGAATGTTCAAATAGGGTAAGCTTCTCTTTTATTTTTTGATTTTTTGTTTCAAATCCTTCACTATGAGCATCGCCAATATTTGTAAAAACGCCAATTGTCGGTTGAATAATTTTTTCAATCTTATCCATTTCTCCCGTTTTGGAAATACCGGCTTCAAAAATCGCAAGCGAAT
Source organism: Chitinophagaceae bacterium (assembly GCA_028288585.1). Lineage (GTDB taxonomy): Bacteria > Bacteroidota > Bacteroidia > Chitinophagales > Chitinophagaceae > Ginsengibacter. The sequence continues at coordinate 6,027 of JAQBNL010000034.1, forward strand.
TTTGTTTATCCATTTGCAAAACACTTAATGGCACACCTATTTGCGAGTTATAACTTTTAGGGCTGCGTACAATATTAAAATCCCCTTCAAGCAATTGATACAGCCACTCTTTTACAATTGTTTTGCCATTGCTGCCTGTAATCCCTATCACCGGAATTGTAATAGCGCTGCGATGGTGAATGGCTAATAGATGTAAAGCATGCAAAACATTACCAACTAAAATAAAGGTTGCATCAGGATATGGTGAAAGATCAATTGCTGTATTATCAATAACAAAACATCGCACCTCTTTTTCATATAGATCCTTAATAAAGAATGTGCCTTTGTAATCACTACCGCTTAAAGAAAAAAAAATTGTACCCTGCGGAAAAAGAAGTTTGCGACTGTCCAGCAAAATGTGTGAAGGCTCTATTGGGGAGTTATGCTGAATAACTTTTCCATTCGTTATGGCGGCGATCCTCTCAATTGTATAGTTAATTGCTACGTCCACTTTATAATTTTATTTCACTTCATTATCTGGTGCATCTTCCGGAATATCTATTTTTTTATGATAGATAGAAAAAATTATTGAACCAACAAGACACACAATAATTACGCTTAACGATATTCCGATAGGGATATGAATATTAAAATATTCTATCAGCATTTTTACCCCTATAAAAACCAATACAATGGCAATGCCTTGCTGCAGGTAATCAAATTTACTTACTGCGCCTCTCAGTAAAAAGAATAAAGACCGTAAGCCAAGCACAGCAAAAATATTGGAAGTGTAGATCACCATTTTATTTTGAGTAATGGCAAATACAGCAGGGATAGAATCTAAAGCAAAAACAATATCAGTTGTAGCCAGTAAAATGATCACTACAAATAACATTGTATAATATTTTTTGCCGCCTATTATTTTTGTAAATTTTCCGCCTGCATCTTCGTGTGTAATAGGTAAAAATTTCTGTAACAATACATACACTTTATTTTTTCCCGGATCAAAATCATCATCCTGCTCAACAAAAAACATTTTAACACCCGTGAAAACAAGGAAGGCGCCAAAGATGTAAAGTATCCATCCGAAATTTGCTACCAGTGCAATTCCTATTGTTATAAAAATTATTCTAAAAAGTATTGCCATTAAAATGCCGAACAACAATACACGTCCGTAATATTCTTTGTGAACACCAAAAAAACTAAAGATGAGAATGAATACAAAAATATTATCAATGCTCAGGCTCCATTCCATCAGGTAAGCGCTTACATATTCCACAGCAATTATTTTTCCCACATTGTACCAAACAAAAACACCATAGGCCAATGCAAGACCGATCCAAAAAGAAGTTTGAATTAATGCTTTTTTAATAGTTATGCTTTTTGACCGCTTACTAAGCAGGCCAAGATCCAATACAACCGCGAACAGCAATACTATCCCAAATACTATATAAGATAATTGTGTAGAAGTCATTTATAATATTGAGCAAATATAGGATGGTGGTGAGCAATTAATAATATCCAATGTCAAAGATTGAATTAAACACTATACTTTTTTCTTCTCCAGAACTGGTAGATTAATCCAAATATAAAAACCAATAAAACCGGTAAAACAATATTTATGATTTGCCATTGTGTTCTTTCATCCTGTATCTTTTTAGAATCTAATAACCTAAGTGTATAGTCTTTTGATTTTGCCTCGGTAAGCCCGGAGTTATTAATAAGATAATCGAGGCAATTCTGCAAAAAATCCCTGTTGGCAAACTGGTATTGATATTGGGTTTCCATGGTGTATTCATTTACACCCATAGGTAAAGGCTGTCCCTGTGAAATACCATTTAAAACAATATCACCATCAGAAACAATTATCATTTTATTCTCTGCAATAGATGAGCTTTGAAAGGTGGTGCCGTATCGCTCAAGTGTGTCCATAATATTTAAGGGGAGACGATTTGCATAGAGGGATTTAAATTTCCCTTCCAGCAAAACTCCCGCAATAACATTCTTCTTTTTGAACTGGGCATCTTCCGGTGCATTCCTGTTTTCCTCGCCGCTGATTAATGCGGGAGTGGCAATGGTTCTGGCATTTGCTGATGAACTTAGCAAGATTGTTTTTCTAACATCATCAGATTTTACCGTATCTATTGAATTTACAAACCTGCCTGCAACCAATCCTATATTTTTATTTATTACATGATTTGACTTTGATTCGAACAGCGGAAAATAATTCCAGTGCAAAAATTCAAATTGTTTATTTCCGTTTACATCAAAGGGTAAAAAATCGCATTGAAGATCCATTAACAGGTCAGGATTAATTCTTACTCCATATTTAAAAAGAAGATCTTCAAGATTTAAATTCCTGTCGTATGCAATTACCTGGTTCTTTAATTGAAGGCTGTCCATTTCTGCATTTAATCTATCCAAAAACCAGATCACTTTGCCACCATGCATTATATATTGGTCGATCTTTATTTTTTCATCTTCAGAAAAAGGAATTGTTGGTTTAACGATCATTAATAATTTAAACGTATCAGGAATTACAGGTTCTTTCTTAATATCCATTGTAAAAAGATGGTAATTCCTTTTTAAAACATTCTCCACAAGATCGTAAGTGTTTGCGCCTGCAGGTTCTCCATTTCCATAAGAATAAGCTATGAGTGGTTTATTATTTTGTGTAAGCTGTTCAATTGCATTGGCAAACTTATATTCCATTAAAGCCTCAGCGCTGTTTAATTCCTCAGGCGTAATAAGCATTTTTGTACCGGGGTATAAACTTACCGGCAACACCCTTTCTTTATAATGCACCAGGGCCGCAGGGAAAATAAATTGAGTTTGTTCACCTGTCTTTAATTGCACTTTTAAATTTATCGGCTGTACGCCTAAAGCAACTAATGTATCTGCATAAGTTCTGCTGCTGCCCTCAATTTGTTCATCCGGGAAAATAAACCTGTATTGGATATTGCTGCCGCTGTATTCTTTAAACTCCTGCAATAATTCACCGGTAGATGAGGCAAGTTTTTTAAAGCCAGAAGGAAATTCACCTTTTAAAAAGATATCTATCTGTACAACATCATCAAGTTTACCCAATAGTTTTTTTACAGGAGATGAAATAGTAAATCTTTTTTCATTGGTAAGATCAATACGTTTATGAAACTGCGCAGCAAGAAAATTTACCAGGAGTAAAATAATTATCACCGGTATCCACCACCACCTGCCTGTTCGTTTTAAAATTGATCCCATAGATTACCAATTATTTTTTATGCAGATTTTTTACCGCTAACAATAAAAAAAAGAATATAATGCTGAGGAAATAAATAATATCTCTTGTATCAACTACGCCGCGGCTAATACTGCGATAATGAAAATCAATACCCAGCATCTCTATATAATAATCTGCTTTGCCCTGCAACATAGGTAACTGGCTTACGGCGCTAAATCCAAAATATAAAATGAGGCAGGCAAATGCACTTATTAAAAAAGCGATAACTGCATTACCGGTTAACCCTGAGCAACACAAACCAATAGCAGAAAAAACTGCCGCTAAAAAAAACAACCCAATATATGAACCCATTATACCGCCTGTATCTATGCCACCACCTGCAGACAATGATTTTATAGTAAAGACATAAATTAATGTTGGTAAAAGAGAAAAAAGAATTACGGTAAGTATGGCAAAATATTTACCAAGCACTATCTGCCATTTTGTTAAAGGACGGGTTTGTAAAATCTCAAATGTCCCGGTTCTGAATTCATCGGAAAGAGAGCGCATCGTAATTGCCGGAATTAAAAAAAGAAGTACCCATGGCGACAGCTCAAAAAATTTGTCCAGGGTGGCATAGCCAAAATCAAAAATGTTGCTGTCTTTTAAAACAAATAAAAACAAGCCATTAACCAGTAAAAATAAAATGATGGTAATATATCCTGTCAGGCTGCTGAAAAACTGGTGCAGCTCTTTTTTAGCTATCGAAAACATGCCGCAATTTAACGTTTAAGGAGAAACAAAATATGATTTTATAAAGTATAACATGCAGCATTTATGTTAAAGAACCTGTCATTAGTAAAGAACATTTTATCCAGGTTAAAATTCCTCTGCTATTTACCACAATCAATAATGAATCTCTGAGAATAAAACGATTGTTCAGGAAGGCAATCTCATTGATTTTTACAACAGTTTACCGAAACCAACAGCATAGTCCCGCATTTTTTTGCGGGATTTTTTATGGAGTCTTTTTCTTTTTGCATCCTATAAAAAATCTTAATTATGAAACGATTAAAAATTTGCCTTACAGGTAGTATGCTATTATTTTCAATAGCAGTATTTTCTCAGAAAAAACATAAGTTACCTCCGCCACCGCTACCATCTCCGCCTGAAATAAAAGCTATAGCACCAGTTGCCCCAAAGAAGTAACTGTTGCGGAATTGAGCGTACCACCCACACCACCAACACCACCTGTTCCACCACCTCCGCCACCCCCAGCGCCAAAGAATGATCAATAATAAAAAGCCTCCCGATAAAATCGGGAGGCCTTAATATTTTTCTAACTTAAAATTTTATACTGCAAAGCTTTCGCCGCAACCGCAGCTCCGGCTTGCATTAGGATTGCTGAAATAAAACCCTTTTCCATTTAGCCCGTCACTAAAATCCAATGTTGTATTAACGAGATATAAAAAACTTTTAAGATCGGTAACCACTTTTATTCCATTGTCATCAAACTCCTGGTCCATTGGTTTTTTCTCATTATCAAAATCCATTTTATAACTCAGTCCTGAACATCCACCACCAACAACACTTACACGCAAAAAATAATCATTGGAAGGAATTTTTGCTTCCTCCATTAATTTAGAAACCTTTTGTTTTGCTTTATCACTTACGTATATCATAAAGAATCGCTTTATACTATAAGCTTTATGCTATACGCAATAAGCGTGAAGCATGCAGCATACAGCCTGTAGCTTAATGAACTACACTTTCTTCAAACTTAATTTTCTCCATACCATTCTTTGCACGGTAATCGTTGATGGCTGATTTAATTGCATCTTCTGCCAGAACAGAACAGTGAATTTTTACAGGAGGAAGATTAAGTTCTTCCACGATATCCATGTTATCGATCTTTAATGCATCATCAACACTTTTACCTTTAAGCCACTCTGTAGCCAATGAAGAAGAAGCAATTGCAGAGCCACATCCAAAAGTTTTGAATTTTGCATCTGTAATCATTCCCGTTGCTTCATCAACCTGTATCTGGAGACGCATAACGTCGCCACATTCAGGAGCGCCAACCAAACCGGTCCCTACATTTTTTGAAGACTTATCAAGTGTTCCAACATTTTTTGGATTTTGATAGTGGTCAATTACTTTATCTGAGTATGCCATATTATTTGGTTTATTCGTTTAATAGTTTATTAGTTAATGCGCCGCCCATTCAATTTTATTAAGATCAATTCCTTCTTTATACATCTCCCACAACGGGCTCATCTCTCTTAATTTTAAAACCGTGTTACTAACCTGCTCAATTGTATAATCTATTTGTTCGTCTGTTGTAAATCTTCCCAAACCAAAACGCAACGAAGAGTGTGCCAGATCATCTCCCAAACCCAACGCTTTTAATACATACGAAGGTTCCAGGGAAGCGGATGTACAAGCTGAACCTGAACTCAACGCAATATTTTTATTAAAGCCCATCAGTAAACCTTCACCTTCTACATGCTTAAACGATATATTAGTAACCTGTGGCAAGCGATGTTCCCTGCTTCCATTTACATAAGCTTCTTCCAGTTTCATTAATTCGGTTTCGAGCCTGTCTCTCATTTTGCTTATCCGTGCATTATCACTTTCCATATCAAGCATACAAATTTCGCAGGCTTTTCCAAAACCTACAATACCCGGAACATTTAAAGTGCCGCTACGCATTGCTCTTTCGTGGCCGCCGCCATCCATCTGTGCAGTAACTTTTACCCTTGGGCTTTTTCTGCGGACATACAATGCGCCAACCCCTTTTGGCCCGTACATTTTATGAGCGCTGAATGCCATCAGGTCAATACCATCAGTTTGTACATTAACAGGAATTTTACCCACTGCCTGTGTGCCATCCGTAAAAAATAATGCTCCATGCTTTTTGGCAATAGTGCTTATTTCTTTTACAGGCTGTATTGTACCTATCTCATTATTTGCATACATAATGGCTACCAGTATTGTGGTTGGCCTCATAGCAGCTTCCAGTTCTTTCAGATCAATTAAACCTTCTTTATTAACCTGTAAGTACGTTACTTCGCCGCCCAGTTTTTCAATGTGCTTGCAGGTATCCAGAACAGCTTTATGTTCAGTTGTAGCTGTAATTATATGATTGCCTTTTTGGGCATACATTTCAAAAACGCCTTTTAAAGCAAGATTATCAGCTTCGGTAGCGCCTGAAGTAAAAATTATTTCTTTGGGATCAGCGCCAATTAATTTTGCTACCTGCTCACGGGCATAATCAACCGCTTCTTCTGCCTCCCAGCCAAAAGGATGATTACGGCTTGCAGCATTACCAAAATGTTCGGTAAAATAAGGTATCATAGTCTCCAGCACACGTGGATCCATTGGCGTGGTAGCATTGTTATCTAAATAGACGGGTAACTTCAACATAATTATAATTTCTACTACAAATTTACACCAAAAACATATGAATAGCTATTATATAAATTGTGAAAGTGATTGTTTTCCAAATTCGAAATAGGACTATGATTTGTTGGATTAGTGGATTATAGGATTATGTATCTTCATTCTCATAATTCCATTCACCCCATAAATCTCGGTTCAGACAATGAAAGTTGAACATATTGGCATTGCCGTAAAAAACCTCTCTTCCTCTATACCCCTGTTTGAGAAATTATTTAATACACCCTGCTATAAAACCGAAGCTGTTGAAAGTGAATTGGTAAACACTGCCTTTTTCTTAAAAGATGAGACCAAAATAGAATTAGTGGAGGGTTATTCTCCTGAAAGCCCTATTTATAAATTTATTGAGAAAAAAGGCGAAGGCATTCACCATATTGCTTTTGAAGTGGAGGATATTGAAGCCGAAATTAAACGCCTGGTTAATGAAGGATTTACGTTGATAAATGAAACGCCTAAAGAGGGAGCTGATAATAAACTGGTTGCTTTTCTACATCCCAAAAGTACCAATGGGATTTTGGTGGAGTTGGTGATGGAGAAGAAATAAAAAATAGTTCTCCGGGAGTTGTATATATGTTTTCTCAAATTATTTTATAATAATTTGAATCAATTTGTCCAATCTCAAAAATTCAATCGTCATTAGTTTTTAACAATCTAAATTTAAACATCATGAAAGAGTTTTTATTTGTATTTAGAAACGATTACAAAGCTGTACCTCCGGGTTCACCCGAAGAAATGCAGGCCGTTATGAAACAATGGATGGATTGGATTGGCGGAATTGCAGCTCAAAACAAATTAGCTGATAAAGGGAACCGTTTGGGTTCTGAAGGTAAAGTTGTGAGGGCGAATAATATAATTACTGACGGGCCTTACACAGAAATCAAAGAGCTTATTGGTGGCTATATTGCTGTTAAAGCTGACTCTTTTGAAGAGGCGTCAGAGATGGCAAAAGGCTGTCCTATCTTTAATACCGGCGGCAATTTGGAGATAAGAGAAATTATTCCAATGTAAAAACAAAGTGAAATGCCTCTTACCAGTAAGAGGCATTTTTATTTTTTTATGAAAGAAAATGAATTAATACCACATTTATTCAGAACCGAATTTAGAAAAATAGTTTCTGTACTGAGTAAGCTGTTTGGTATTGAACACATTGAAATTGCCGAAGACATTGTAAGTGATACATTTCTTTCAGCATCGGAATTGTGGGGATTAAAAGGATTACCGGAAAACCCAACAGCATGGCTATATACTGTTGCAAAAAATAAAACTAAAGACTATTTAAAGCGCAATCATCTCTTTGCTCAAAAAATTGCTACTGAAATAAAATATATCAGTACAGCAACTGCTGAGATAGAAATTGACCTGTCAACAAAAAATATCAATGACAGCCAATTGGCAATGATGTTCACTGTTTGCAATCCCTGTATTGCTGCAGAGGCGCAGGTTGGATTGGCATTAAACCTTCTTTGCGGATTTGGCATCAATGAAATTGCCAGCGCTTTTTTAACCAATAAGGATGTAATTTATAAACGACTGCAGCGTGCCAAAGAAAAGTTGCGGACAGAAAAAGTAAGAATAATCCCTCCCACTTTATTGGAAATAAATGAACGGCTTCCAAATGTTTTATCAACTTTATATCTTTTGTTCAATGAAGGTTATTATTCTTCCTCGCAAAACTTTACCCTGCAAAAAGAGCTTTGCCTGGAAGCCATGCGCCTGAATTATTTACTTATAGAGAATGATATTACAAACAAACCTTCAGCAAATGCATTGCTTTCTTTGATGTGCTTTCATTCATCAAGATTTGAGGCAAGAACAGGCACCAACGGCGAAATAATTTTATATGATGACCAGGATGAAACACTTTGGAATAAAGAATTAATCCAGAAAGGCGAATACTTTTTAAACAAGGCTGCACAGGGTGAGCAGTTATCAAAATATCATTTGGAAGCTGCCATTGCTTATTGGCATACGCAGAAAGAGGATACAAACGAGAAATGGGAAAACATTTTACAGCTTTACAATAAATTACTGCAGATTGAATATTCGCCTGTGGCGGCATTAAACAGAACTTATGCCCTTGCCAAAGCTTATGGAAATGCAGTTGCTATAACCGAAGCAGAAAAATTAAATCTTTCAGGCATGCATTTGTATCATTCATTACTGGGCAATCTTTATACAGGTGTTGACAACATAAAAGCATTGCGGCATTATGAAACTGCTTTAGCGCTTACCAATTCAGCAAAGAATAAACTAACAATAACAAAAAATATTCGCAGTTTAAATTTGAAACAGGAAGACCCGGCTAAAGTCATTTCTTAGTAATTGAATCTTCAATTGCATTCTCTCCACAAACGGATTATACTTTTTCATTACCATCGTTGTTCCATCAATTAATAAAGTTTGTAACCCCGCCACATTTTATTCTCCACTTTCATCCTCAAAAACAAAATTGTAACTTTGAAAGACAAATTTTTATTATGAACTATGGCGCAATTAATATAGACCCCGAAACAATGGGTGGTACACCCGTTTTTACTGGCACACGGGTTCCCGTTCAAACCCTTTTTGATTACATTGAAGGGGGAGATGACCTGGATGAATTCTTAGATGATTATCCTTCAGTAACAAAAAATGCAGCTATCCAGGTATTGGAAATGGCAAAAAGAACATTGACAACAGAAAAAGTGCTTAATGAAAATTTTGCTTGACGAAAGTCTTCCGCGGAAATTAAAAGCAGATTTTGGGAGTCTTTATGATGTAAAGACTGTAAAGGATATGGGCTGGCTCGGAAAAAAGAATGGTGAACTTTTAAGTCTTATGGTGTCCCATAACTTCAATTTTTTTGTAACTGTTGATAAGAATCTTCGTTACCAGCAAAATCTTGAGAGATTAGAAATAATTATTTTTTTATTGTTAGCCGTGGATAACCGGAGAATAACTTTACAAAATCTGGTTGAAAAAATTAAGAGAAAAATTAAAGAGGGTGATTTGAAAACAGTAAATGAAATCTTTTAAACTAACTATTCTCTCTCACAAATGGATTACTCCTCTTTTCATTCCCAATAGTCGTCTCCGGCCCATGGCCATTGTAAACAATTACATCATCAGGCAATACAAATAATTTTTGTTTAATGCTGTTTAGCAAAGTCTGGCTATCCGCCATAGGAATGTCTGTTCTGCCAATGCTGCCATTAAATAAAACATCGCCGCCAATAATAAATTTTTGTGCTTTGCAATAAAAACAAATGCTTCCCGGTGAGTGCCCCGGCGCATGAATAATTTCCAGTTCATCTTCTCCTAATGTGACCTTATTTCCTTCATTTAAAAAAATAAATTCTCCCTGGTAATTATCAAAAGGCATATCATACATAAGTCCGGATGTAGGTGCAAATTGCAGAACAACTTCTTCCTTTGGATGCAGGTGAAGGGGAAGGTTATACGTTTCAGCAATAAATTTATTTCCAAAAACATGATCAAGATGGCAATGGGTATTAAGCAGCTTTTGCGGAATTAATCCGTTTGTATCTATAAATGTTTTTAATTCCTGCTGCTCTTCGGGAAAATAACAGCCGGGATCAATGATGAGGCATTCATTTTTTTCATTGTAGAGAACATAGGTATTTTCCTGTATGGGGCTGAATGTGAAAACTTTAATCTTTAACATATCGTAAGTTATACGGGGTCTAAATTCATTTTACTGATTAACCCGAATCAATTAATTTTAGGAATTATATAAAAGCAACATGCAATATCTAACGAATCAATTGGCGAAAAAAATTTTTCTCTTCATTTTATCTTTCACAACTGTTTCAATTGCTATCGCACAGGTAAGCAGTGTTGAGTATGGAAAGAACCGCCTTCAATTTAAAAAATTCAACTGGCAATATTATCAAACCCAAAATTTTAATACGTACTTCAGTCAAAACGGGCAGGAGCTTGCTAAATATGTAGCACAGGTTGCCGAAAAAGAATTGCCTTCGATAGAAAATTTTACTGAATACAGTTTGCAGCGCAGGGCAAATATTGTTATCTACAACAGCTTTGATGATATGAAGCAAAGCAATATCGGCATTGGTATCGACTGGCAAAATACAGGCGGTGTTACCAGGCTGGTTAATAATAAAATGCTTGTTTATTTTAACGGGGACCATAATGACCTTCGTAAACAGATAAGGGAAGGACTTGCGAGAATATTAACCGAGAATGTTTTGTTTGGCGATGACCTTGGAGAATTTGCAAGCAACCAGGCTTTGTTAGATCTGCCCCAGTGGCTTACTGACGGCTATATTGCTTATGCAGGCCAGAACTGGAGCATTGCTTTAGATGATGAGCTTAAAAATGAAATGCTAAGCGGCAAATACAACAACTTTTACCAGCTGGCTTTTGACAGGCCTTTATTGGCAGGCCATGCTTTTTGGTATTATGTTGAAGAAAAATATAGAAAAGAAAACACAACTTATTTATTATACCTGGCACGGGTTTATAAAAATTTAAATAAAGCCTGCCTGCAAATAGCCAAAAAGAAATTTAAAGATGTGCTGGCAGATTTTATGGATTACGAAGGAACGAAGTATGATAAAGATATTTCCCGCCGCAGAAATTATCCTAAAGGAACTGAAATTACAAGCGTAACAGTTGGCAAACGCACAGACTATTTTCATTTTAATGTAAACCCTAATAAACGAAATAGCTCATTTGCTGTTGTACAATATAAAAAGGGGCAGTATAAACTTCTTTTAAATGAAGAAGACCAGGATAAGGTATTATTGAAATTTGATGTTCGCAGTAATGCCAACCAGATAAATCCTAATTATCCCATGATGGCCTGGGATGGCCTTGGTAAAAGGCTTGCCGTACTTTACAGCGAGAAAGGAAAAATTATATTATTTGTTTACGATGCGGTTATAAAATCTAAACCCTACACAAGAGACCTTACCCCATATTTTGACCAGGTACAGGATATTAAATACATGCTTGATTACAAGAGATTAGTAATGTCAGCAGTTAAAAATGGTCACACAGATATTTTTACTTATGATATTGAGAACGATAAAGTAAAACAAATAACCAACGATGTGTATGATGATCTTGATCCATCCTATGTATCTCTTATGAATAAAGATGGAATTATTTTTAGCAGCAACCGGCCTGCGCCTTATGCAAAAACCGCTGATACTGTTTTACCCAATAACCGCTACAATATTTTTTTAATAACAGATTTTAATACCAATAAAGCCGAGCTGAACAGGGTAACACAATTAACCAATTTAAAATTTGGCAATGCCCGTTTTCCTACACAATACAATTCATTACATTTTACTTTCGTAAATGATGAAAATGGAATCGGCAACCGTTATGCAGGCTTTTTCAGCTCACAAAGAGAAGGCTTTGATACATTGGTTGTAGTGGGTGATGATATACTGCGCAATCCTACTACCAAAGAAGTTGATTCGTTGTTAAGAGCAAATAAAAAAAAGGATGTAGATACTATCGCCGTGGTTTCTGTATCTAAGGATTCAGCCTATATTTTTCCATTGACCAACTATGCAAGCAGCCTTCTTGAAACAAGAATAGCAGGAGAAAATAACCAGGTGAGCGAAGTAACCAGGCAAAGTGATGATAAGATTTTATACAAATTAAAAATTGATGAGAATACGTTGCGCCGCAGGAATGTGAACAACCCGCCCACTGCTTATATGAAGCGGATATTACAACAGGATAAAATTTCGACGGGGCAGGAAACGATAAAAAAAGACACTGCTAAAAAACAGGAAGATATTTTTCAAAATGAATTTGGCGATGAGAAGAAAGACACTGCCAGCAATTTGGGAAAAACTTTTAATGGTGAAATTACCGGCTACCCAACTATATTATCTACTGCAAAATTGTTTCCCTACAAGCCGCCAAAATTTGCCACTGATTATTTAGTTAGTGGATTTAATAATTCAGTTTTGGTAAACCGCTACCAAGCGTTTATGAATGGTGAAGGTCCTATACAACTTGCATCCAGTACGCCTTTAAATGGCATAATAAGAATTGGCACCTCTGATATTATGGAAGATTTAAAATTCTCAGGAGGCTATCGCTTATCAACCAACTTAAAAGATAATGACTGGCTTTTTCAATTTCAAAATTTAAGAAAGAGAGTTGATTGGGGTTTTACTTTTTACAGGAATGTACTTTCCGGATCAAACGGCAAATTGATCGCTAATCTATACCAGGCAAACATTATTTATCCATTTGATGAAGTAAAAAGTTTGCGGCTAAACATTGGTGTACGGCGTGACAGGTTGGTTTTCTTTGCACTCGATCCGCTTACTTTGGATTTACCCGAAGACAAAACTTTATATGCATTAGCCCACCTTGAATACGTATATGATAATACGCTGAATCCTGCACAAAATATCTGGAACGGAAGCCGCTACAAAATTTATATGGATGTAAACAGGAAATTAAATAATACATCTGCCACAGGCACTCAATATATTTTTAATGCAGGCTTTGATGGAAGAACTTATTATCCCATCTATCGCAACTTTATTTGGGCAGGCAGGGTGGCCGCAGATTTTAGCTGGGGCAAACAAAAACTTGTGTACTATTTAGGCGGTGTAGATAACTGGCTGATGTTTGGTGATAATGTAAAAATTGATAAAAATAACCAGGTAAAATATAAATATTTCAACCCTAATAATAAGCCTGATCCTGATAATAATTATGCTTTTCAATCGCTGGCGGTTAATATGCGTGGCTTTATACAAAATGCTGCTAACGGAAATAATGCCATGGTGATTAACAGCGAATTCAGGTTGCCGGTATTCACAACCTTATTCAGCAAGCCAATCAATAATGCATTCCTGAGAAATTTCCAGGTAATACAATTTGTGGATTTGGGAACTGCCTGGAATGGCAGATATGATAAACTAAAGAGGCCAAGTATTATATATGGCAACCCACCTGTTCAGGTTAATATAAAAGCAGGAGGTATTGGTCCATTCCTTGGTGGCTATGGCTTTGGGGCAAGAAGCACATTGCTGGGTTACTTTTTAAAAGCCGATGTGGGCTGGCAAATGAATGGCTTCTTTAAAGGAAAACCGATACTCTATTTTAGTATGGGATTGGATTTTTAAAAAGATTTCCAAATTCATCTCAACCTCGATAAAAATATTATTGTTTTGCATTTCTCCGTTTATATTTATTGGGTGCGATAGAGCCGCGAAGGATATTGCTAAGAACATCTAAAAAATAAAGAAGCTGTATCGGGATTTAATATTCTATCGTGATAAAAAGTCTCTTATTATTCAGGGAGTAATTATTAAGATTGCAGCGGCACTCATATCCTTTCATGATTATATTAAATTTTTAAAAATCCAGTTTCCAAACCTGGCTTGATATTACACCGTTTACTTCTCCTCCTGCTATATAAATTGTATTGTTATAAGAAATAATTGAGGCCAAAACCAAATTTTGCGGTAATTCACCTATTGACCATAAATTAGTATCAAGATCATAAATGTCAAATCTTGCTTTAAAAACCCCATAGTAACTTCCTCCAAAGAAAATCAACTTATTGTCTTTTCTTACTGCAGTTATTCCATCTTTAGCTTCGGATAGGCATTCAAAGGAAGTACTGTTTGTTGCAATATTTTTTATTTCAACAGACCCTGTAACACCATAATCATTAATTGTCGCATCCCATAAAATCCCGCCGGCCCAGTAAATTTTATTATTGGCACTAATAGCACCCATTTCCCCTCTTTCCATATTTAAACTATCAAAGGAAACTGTATTAGATGAAGCGTCATAAATATCTATTCGTTTAGAAAGATGACCGCCTGAACCAGAGTGAATACCTACGCCTCCACCGGCAAAAAATATTTTATTACCCGCTGTAGCAGCCTGGGATATATGTCTTGGCTCACTTAGTGAGGATGTAGACCAAACATTTGTTACTGCATCATAAATATCTATTCTTGCTGAGGGATAATTATTATCGCCGCCGGCAAAAACCACTTTATTACCTGCAGAAGCGCCAACCGGACTTCTCTCACTGCCTAATTGAGCACGGGTCCATGTATTACTGGATGCATCATATATATCTACGGCAGAACTGCTGACACCACTATATTGCCATTCACCTAAACCATTATTTTGCTGAACGCCACCACCGGCAAAAAATATTTTATCTCCAAGAACGGCAGAGCCAATTCCAAATCTTCCTTCGGATAGTTCTGCGGTGGACCATGCATTTGTTACTACATCATAAATATCTATCCTTGATGTTGAAGGAGAATTATTTCCCGGCGATAGCCAACCTCCGGCAAATAAAATTTTAGTGCCTGCAGCAGCAACCGCAATCTTTGACCTCGCCTGTGATAGTGCGCCTATCGGAATAAGCCTGACTGGTATTACCGGTCTGCTTACCGTGGATATTACATTTACTAAAACTGTATCCATACCTGTAGCCCCGTTATTATCAGTAACTTTTAATATGAACATATTAATGCCGGTAGCAAGATTACTAACCTGTGTTATTGGCGCACCAGGGTTTAATATATTGCCCTTCCCTGTCCATAAATATGATGTAATAAATCCGTCGGGATCAAAGGAAGAGGTTCCTCTTAAAGTAATACTTATAGTAACCCCGCTGCATAATGTTTGATTAGTTTGAATTATAGTATCATTTCCCGCCCTGGCAACAGGAGGGATGTTACCGGATTGAGTAATTGTATTTACTGTGATCTGAATTGTATCTTTTGATGATAGACCTCCATTATCTGTTACTTTTAATTCAAACTGATAAACTCCTTTTACCAGATGATCAGCTTTTGCCAGGACATTGGTTGAATTGGTAATATTGAATGAAGAAGACCCAGAGATTTTTGTCCATTGATATGCTACAATAGTTCCGTCCGGATCGAAAGATGAATTACCATTGAGTAAAATGCTATCAGTTGGCAGAGTAATCGTTTGGTCTGCACCCGCAATAGCAACGGGAAACTTATTAATATCACAATCAAGACAGAGGAATTGTTTTTGGCAGGATAAAAAATAAGCAGTGGGTAAAAGAAAGAATAATAAAAGTTTAATAAACAGTTTCATGGTTTGCCTTATTAAAATAAATCCTTTTAGGAAAACTCAGTCCCCTATTATAATTCCATAATTTATACTAAGGTATGTAAATCCCTCTCTAAAGCGAGGCATATCCTATGATGTGAACAGGCTAGCTATCAACTCGTTTCTCCTTTACCCACTTCCACCAGAATGCAGTACAGGTTGTATATACAAACATCTGGTACAGATCATCAGAAACTAAATGACCATTACGAACGATGGCCATATTGAATTAATAATCCCAGCAACCATTACATGCGCCATTTGCAGAGTCTATGACAGTCACAAGTATGTTATCTTTTGCTGAAAGACCGCCATTGTCTGTTACTTTCAATTCAAATAAATAATATCCACTAACCAGGTCTTTTATTTTTGTAATAGCAGCAGTTGAATCTACTAATGTGTTTTTTGCGGGGCCGGAAATTTTGTCCAGCCATAACTAACTATTCTACCGTCTAAATCTGCACCACTGCCGTTGAGTGCTGTGCGCTATCCAATGGAAGAATTATTGTTTGATCAACGCCTGCATTAGCAACAGGCGGCTTAGTTTGTTGCAAGTCTTTTTCTTTTTTGCAGAAAGCAAATACAAACATTGCTATTAAAAAGAATGCTGTAAATTTTAATATTGATTTCATGGTAAAAAAAATTTTAAAGCTGAAATATTACTATCAGAAATATACTTTGCCTTTAATTCTTAAATTAACGATATGTGTAGCCACATCTAAACTACCGGTTACATTTAATGGGACTGAATTTGTGAACACATTGATATTACAATGTTCGGCTGAACCAGACGCAACAGTAAAGGTGCCATTGAATGAGCCACCGCCTTGCCTAATAAGTTTCTTTAAATTAATTGAGCAGTACCCCTCTATATACAAGGGATTAATATTGCCTTTGACTATCAGGAAATAACTGCCATATACTGTATCGTTTAATGCTGCAGTATCAGCATATTCATCTACGTAAATATTAAATTCACCAAATGGCAGGATAATACCTTTTCCTATTATTTGTGTATAATCATAATAGCTATTTGGATCAGGAGAACTGTAACCCCATGCGTCAATATAGTTTTTTATAAGGCTGAATTCGTTATTGAGCGTTATATCTACATCATATTCTTTTGCAGGGCATGAAATACTCGTAACCACTGTAAAAACCGGAGGCGATGCCGCAGAAGATGTAACAGGAATTTCTTTTTTGCAGGAAGTAAAAATAATAACGGTTGCTAAAAAGAAGGATGAAAATTTTATTAATCGTTTCATAATCTGAATTTGAAAATATTTTTATAACTCAACCCGCCAGACCGCACCTGCCCTGATTACATAAACATTTCCACCGGCAGAAATAACAACTGTGTCATCGGAAAAAATCTCTGTTATATCCTTATAAGACCATACATCTGTTGATGCATCATAAATGTCTATACGGTTATTACTGATGAAAAGCATTTTTTGTCCGGCAGCGGCGGCTCCATTTAGTACTGTTGGTCGGCTCAAATTAGCAACATACCAAGTTTGTGTGTTATTATCATAGATGTCTACCTTACTGGTATACTGAGGATAGAATCCGCCGCCTGCAAAAAATGCTTTATTATTTAGTGTAGCACCCCTAAGCAGACCACGGCTTTCACTTAATGATTGAACAGACCATAAATTGGTGGTGCCATCATATACATCCACATTTGTACCACCTCCACCTGCAATCAATACTTTATTTCCAACAGATGCAGAAACAAAGTTACTCCTGGCGATGCTTAATGAAGCTGTTGTCCAGGAATTGGTGATCACATCAAACATAAAAGCCTTTGGTGTAGTAAAAGGATTAGATCCGCAAAAAATTGCCTTATTACCTGCAACAGCAGTTGTTCCATCCCAACCATACTCAAAAGTTATTTCTTGCGGTAATTCTGTAGTGCTCCATTTATTAGTAGAAATATCGTAAATATCAACACGAGATGAAAGTTCTATATATCCCCAGTACCCACCGGTCCAATTGTGTCCACCCCCTGCAAACAAAACTTTGTTGCCAACTACTACAGCTCCAATATCAGTACGGGCTAAACTTAGTTCTGCAGTTGACCATGTTTTTGTAGTTAGGTCATAAATGTCCACTCTTGAAGAAACCGGTATATCGTCCGATGCTGTTTGCATATACCCACCGGCAAAAAATATTTTATTTCCTGCAGTTGCAGTTGCTACATTATATCTTCGAATAGAAAGTGCACCAATAAGATTTAAACTAGAAACACCCCCGGGTATTCCAGAAAGCACAGTTACAACAACCTTTGCTTTTGCCGAAGCCCCATCATTATCAAGTACTGTTAGTTCAAACTCGTAGACTCCGGCAACGAGATTATTAACTGTAGTTACAGCAATATTTGTATTTGCTATTGTAAAAGATGAAGGCCCCGAAAGCTTGGTCCAGAGATAGCTTACAATCGTACCATCTGCATCTCCACCACTACCATAAAGTTTAATACTATCTACAGGAAGTGTAATGGTTTGGGGATTTCCCGCATTGGCAAAAGGCGGTTTATTACCATTAGGAGCAACGGAAGAAGAATCAGCTTTTTCTTTTTTGCAGGAAGTAAATACAAATATTGTTATTAAAAAGAAAGCTGCAAGTTTTATATGTTTCATGATTAGTTTTGAAATTGAATTTTCTTAGAAAAATGTCTTCCCTGTAATTCTTAAAGAAATGGTCTGTGTGCCCACATTTAAGTTTCCTGTTACTATTAATGGAGGTAAATTTTTGAACACATTGGCATCACAATATTTCGCTGTGCCGTAGGTAACAGTAATAGTACCGGTAAATGATCCGCCGCCTTCCCTAATAAGTTTTTTAAAATTGATTCCTGACAAATCTCCGCCTACAAATAATGATGGATTAGGAACATCATTCATTATTTGCATGCCCGTGCTGTATAGGCTATCGCTTAATACTGCACTATCAGCATATTCATAAACACCTATTTCAAAATTACCCAATGGTTGAATAATTCCTTTTGCACGCATGTAGGTCTCATCATAATAAAAACCGGGGGGATCACCATCCCATGGATCATTATAATTGTCTAAAAAGTTAAAAGTACCGGATGCTATGATGTCCAAATCGTATTCTCCTGCCCCAAGGCAATGCCTGGAGGCCGGAACAGAAACCGGCATTGTTCCGTAAATTGGAACCGGAATTTCTTTTTTGCAGGAAGTAAAAATAAATGATGCTATTAAAAAGAATGCTGTAAATTTTATTAACTGTTTCATAGTTCATTTTTTAGAAGAAAAGCATATATTAATTTATTGGAATCATTTTAAAAACCTGATATGTTCATTCATAAAATTAGCAACGGCACTTCCCTGTATTGCACCGGCAGCAATTGAAGAAGGATAATGAAGCCCGGCATAAATTCGTGATTGTCCTGCCTCGCTTGCCGCATCATAAAAAGAATTATAGCTTCTTGCAGGAAGACTAAGAAAATCATATGTGTGATCAGTGAAAGAATAATTATTGCCAAATTCCATTGATAATACATTGGCTGCTGCTGCTGAAAAAGTGGAGTGAGCAGATGGGTACTCGGGATGATTAGGTGTTGTGATCAAAGAATTCCATGTTGGATGTGCCAACACTGACCTGATATAAGTAATGGGCCTGATATTGTTATAAGTATATTTAGATTTCCAGCAACTTATTCTTGCGTCACTTTGCGTAATACCCATTTTTGCATACACCAATGCAGCTTTGTCAAGCATTGCAGCATTACTCTCGTGATCCAGAACCTGTAAAAAAATGGAAAGCCAGTGTGCATGACCACCGCCGGGAACATCTCTCCAGAATATACCCTGCGCTGTTTGGTCGGCAGTGAGAGATTGTGAAATAGTATACAGGTTATTGGCAATAGTATAAAAATCAGATGAAGCGGCTGTTGAAAATGGAGGAGGCGGTGGTAAAAAAGAAGCAGTAACACTGCCTGCCATCAGTGGCCTGTTATTACCCCAATAAGGATTTTGAGGTGCTAAAAACCCAAGAGCTGTTTTTTCCCAAAGCCCTGCTCCTACAGGTATTGTATAGGGCGGTTGAACAGTTAGTGAACCATCTGTTTTCGACCAATCAAATACACGTTGCGCTACATCCTTACCAAAATCAACCGAACGTTGAAAGGTTTCAACATTAACTTCATTTTGATACTGTGCATTTAAAGCTGCTTCAAGAGAATCGGTAGATGTTTTATCAGAAGCAGGAATAGCAGGATAAAAATTCCTGATCATTGCTGCAAAAACTGCATTAGCAGAGCTTGGCCAATGATAAGCAAAACCAGAAACAGTAGCAGGCATAACAGGCATTTGATCCAGCTGCCCTGAAAGTGTTTGATAAGCCGGCATTCCCGGCAGCACTGCTTCATATAATGCAATGCTGCTATATGCCCAATGTTGCATCATAATAAAATTATTGAGTGAGTTAGGATTGGCCCGTAAAAGACGCAAATCAAAATTTATCCACTTCTGAACTACTTCTGAAGAAAAAGTATTGGTTTGTTTTAAATGTCCATACAATTTATCTGCATTATTATTTGGTGCAGAAATAATTGCTTCCTGCTCCTGCCTGATATCTTTTTTACATGCATCGAAAAAAATGATACAAAGAATTACAGTTGTTATCCACCCGAACGATAAAAATTTAATGGCTGATTGCATGATTATAAATTTTGAAGGGAGAAGATCATTTAGAGAAACAAAAGTATTTTCATGCACCAGCGAAAATTTTTTATTTCGGCAGCCTGTATTCATTGCATAGCAGACACCTTAACAACCAACTCCATTACCGCCTGTCGACGACAAACTGCATTTGCAGAAAAAGAAAGGTTACTTGCCTAAAAACATGAATAAACCCATGAATTGAAAAAGTGATTGTGTACTTTCATATATCAACCTTAGCATTTGAATATTTATGATTTCATATTTTCAGATGATCGTCACTATCGCTTTTGGCGGCACTTCCTTTTCTGGTTTACATGGTGCCTTTATTTTGCCGTTACCTTTTTAGTACCTACTTATTGGGTACCTGCATGGAATCTGAATGGCCCAATGCCGCAAATTGAAAAGTATGGTATCTTAATTTCCTGCCTGCGGATACTGATGAACAGTTTGCTGATGACAATAGTGCACATGGCTCTTGTGTATGGAATTCTTTATTTTATTTTACCACGATATCTTTCTAAAAACAAGAACCAGTTTATTACAACCGTCATGTTAGTAATGTTCATTGCTGTTGTGGCCTGTTTTAATTATTTAAATTTTCTACTCACTTTTTATACCAGCACCCGGATGGGATTTTTTGATAAAATGCCCGGAATTGATTTCATAATTCCTATTTGGGCAAGGCAGATAATATTTAATTATCCGACTGTAGTTGGTTTTGCTGTAGCTATTAAACTCTTAAAACGCTGGTATCTTAAACAAAAGGAAACAGAGGAGTTAACGCGTGGAAAAATAAATGCCGAATTGATATTATTAAAGGCACAGGTGCACCCGCATTTTTTATTCAATACACTCAACAATATTTATTCATTTATATTAAATGGATCACCAAAGGCACCAGGTATGATCAAAAAATTATCCGGGCTGCTAAATTATTTTCTGAATGAATGTAATCATACGCTTGTACCATTACAAAAAGAGATCTTAATGATACAGGATTATATGGCATTGGAAAAGATCCGCTATGGCGATTCATTGAGTATGAGTTTACATATACACGGGAATGTAGGTAATAAATTGATTTCACCTTTACTACTAATACCGTTTGTTGAAAATAGTTTTAAACATGGCACTAGTCGAATGCTGACTCACCCCTGGGTAACGCTGGAAATAAACATTGAGAAAGATTCATTAGAATTTAAATTATCCAACAATAAACCTGACAGCAATAATGAAGTGCCTTCTAAAAAGGGACTAGGTCTTAATAATGTAAAGAAGCGACTGCAAATACTTTATCCTGATACCCATTCATTACATATTGTTGAGAATGCTATGAGCTACGATGTTGCCATGAAACTTGTATTGCATACGCCTGCTGAAAAACAAAATAATATTCACATCACAAAAGAAAAAAAGATTTATGAGCTGGCATGAATTTGTTTTTTCAGATAAACGCACACAGCGTATAAGCCGCCATTTAATATTTTGGTTACTGTGGTGGATGTATTTTGCTGCAACGTATTACTACTACCTGCAGGTGGGATTACAAAAAATTGATTTTGGAGATCTTACCACAATTTTGTTGATCAACTCATTATTGCTTGTTGTTGTTCATGCATGTGCCTGTTATGTTTTTATTTATATTTTACTTCCCCGCTTTTTATTGAGATCAAAGTACACGGCACTTACAGCGGGAATCATTTTATTAAGCGCTTTTCTTCTTGCTTCAGGATATTTCATCCACAAATTTATTTTTCCTTATATAGATTCGGCATTTAATTATAAGACTCAAACTTTTAATAATACAATATGGTGGACAAGTATCAATTCAGTTTTATTAAATGCACCAAAAGTAATTGCAGCTGCTGCTGCTATAAAACTGGTTAAACGCTGGTATATTAAACAAAAAGAAAAAGAGCAGATTGAAAGAGAAAAATTAATTACTGATCTACAGTTGCTGAAGGCACAGATACATCCCGGTTTTCTTTTTAGCTCACTTGATCATATTTATTTGTATGCCAAATCAAACTCTGCAGTGGCCCCTGAATTGTTATTAAAACTTTCTGATCTGTTAAGCTATATGCTGTACGAATGTGATGAACCGCAAGTTGCTTTGGAAAAAGAGCTGAACATGATGAAAGAATATATGTACATGGAAAAGATGGGATATGCTGATACTTTGGAATGTGAGACAGAAATAAAAGGAGATACCAATAATAAATTAATTGCACCATTACTATTATTGCCATTTATTGAAGACAGTTTTAAACATTGCAACAACCAATCAGAACAATCCTGGATTAACCTGCATATCAGTATTCAGAATGATACCCTTACAATGAAGTTAATGAATGGAATTAGCCTGACACACTCCATTGAACTTACAGATGAAATTTTGAATGTGCAGAAAAGATTAGAATTATTATATCCGGGCAAACATGAATTAAAGATATATGCAGAAGAGGAAATTTATATAATGCTATTAAAAATTGATCTGGATGACAGACACATTCCTCACGCAGTAATATCCGCTGATTTGAATAAACAGGAACTTAAACCAATGTATGCAGATCAATAAAAAAATTAGATGCCTCGTTATTGATGATGAACTTCCGGCAAGGGACGTTCTTCAAAAACATATCGCGGGAGTAAAAGTATTGGAGCTGGCAGGCACCTGTAGTAATGCAGTAGAAGCTCTTTCATTTTTGCAATCTAATACTGTTGACCTGTTGTTTCTTGATATTGAAATGCCTCACATTCTTGGTACTAACTTTATACGAACATTAAAAAATCCTCCTAAAGTTATTTTTACAACAGCATACAGGAAGTATGCTATAGAAGGTTTTGAGCTTGATGCCGTTGACTACCTGCTTAAACCTATTGGCTTTGACCGTTTTTTAAAAGCATTAAATAAAATTCTGCAACTGGATCTTCAAAGTAATACAGTTACTAATGCTACACCTGAAACTAATCCCGATCCTCCACAGCCTTTTGTTTACTTCCGTGTGGATCGTAAAATGATGAAAGTATTGTTTAATGATATTTTATACATCGAAGGACTAAGAGATTATGTGAAGATATTTACGGCTACAAAAACCATCGTAACCAAACACCTTCTCTCATCGCTGGAAGAAATGCTGCCTGCAGATGCATTTTTACGCATTCATCGCTCCTACATTATTTCCATAAGTAAAATTGATTCGTACAATACAGATACAATTGAGATTGCTAAAAAAGAATTACCTGTTGGCCGCTTATTCAAACATGATGTAAGTAAACTTCTCAATGCCTCAACGCTTCACACCAATACAAATGTGAAAACAAAAAATAAACAGGGTAATGATAATGTATGAGTAAAAAAACATTAACTATTTAAAATATTAACCATGAAAAAGTTTTTCTTTCTATCGTTTGCTATGTTATTTATTACAGTAGCCGCATACACGCAGGGTTGTGTAATAGTTCGTAATATTTCCGGGTTCGGGCAATACAACCTTACAGACAATGCATTCTCCACATCAAACTGGCAAATGAATGTAACCACACGATATTTTAAATCGTTTCGTGATTACAAAGGCACTACTGACCAAAAAACTCCTGCCATTAATCAATCCATTAACCATGTTTTTTCAATGGATATATCAATAAGCCGAATACTTGATAAAGGATGGTCGTTCAATTTCAGCTTACCAATTACATCTAATTCAAGATCTGCAACTACAGAGCATGGAGGCGCTAATACAACGAGACATATAACACATTCCTTTGGTATTGGTGACATCCGGTTTGTTACTTATAAATGGCTGATAGCTCCCACAGTAAAACAAAAAATAAATTTTCAATTAGGCCTGGGCATTAAATTACCAACCGGTGATTACAAATACCAGGATTACTTTTATAAAAATGATTCCACCAAAACTTTAGCCCCGGTAAATCCATCTATACAACTTGGCGATGGAGGTACAGGCATCATTACAGAACTAAATACATTTTATATTTTTAATAAGCACATCAGTCTTTATGGGAATTTATATTACCTCATCAACCCGAGAGAACAAAACGGGACTTCTGCAACAACTGGTAAAACAGCAACAACATTACAGATCAAAACGGGCAGTGATATAAATAGTGTGCCTGATATATATTCTATGAGAGCTGGTGCTATCATTAATTTTGAAAAAGTTTCTTTTTCAGTTGGCATAAGAAAGGAAGGTATTCCGGTTAATGATGTTGTAGGAGGCAGTAATGGAAACAGGCGAGCCGGTTATAATTTATCTTTCGAACCGGGAATAATTTATAAAATGAAAAAGATGTCTGTGTATGCATATGTACCGGTTATCATGTCGCGAAAAATAAAACAGTCAGTTCCTGATAAACTGGCAACAAAGATCACCGGAGTGGAAACAATAACCCAAGGTGGATTTGCCGATTACCTTGTGTTTATTGGTGCACAGGTTAAATTTTAAAAAGTTTATCAGCATGTTTTCTCTGCCACCCACTTCCACCAAAAAGCTGTGCATGTTGTATATACAAACATTTGGTACATGTCATCAGAAATAGAATGCCCATTTTGTACAATAGCCATATAAACAGGAATTAAAAAGACTATTGCCATTAAAGTAATTACTGCACCAATAGGATGGGAAGGCAAATAGATCCATCCAAATTTTTTAAACCATATTTGTTTCATTGACTATATTATTATTAATTCTGGCCTGTGGGAAAAGCAAACAGGATTCCAAATACTGTTGCCCATTTCCGATTAATTGTGAGTTGCATAAAACTTAATTTAAAAAAATATTTCACTTTGAATTTCAAAGTACAGGTATAAAAAAATTTACTTCATTGTTTTAATCATTTTTTCCAATGCTCCTAAATGTTGCTGAAATGATTTCTCTCCCAATTTGGTAATGGTATATGTTGTGTTTGTTTTTTTGCCAATAAAGCCTTTATTAACTTTTATATACCCGATCTCTTCAAGCGCTTTTATATGAGAGGCAAGGTTGCCGTCGGTTACGCCAATCAATTGTTTCAGGTCATTAAAATTTATCTGGTCGTTTACTATTAGCGTACTCATTATCCCCAGCCTCACACGGCTGTCAAATGTTTTATTTAGATTTTCAATAGGGTTGCTCATTGTCTACAATGTTTCAGTTTGATTTCTTTCATACTTCCACCATATAATAACGCCATAAATAATGTGAACCAATCCAAAACCTATACCCCAAAAAATTAATCCGTATCCCAGTATCCATAAATTAATTATACCTATAACAAGCTCGGTTAATCCCATGTACCTGATTTCATCTAAAGTGTATTTAGAAGCGTTTACCAGGGCGATCCCATAAAAAATTAAACATGCCGGTGCAATTAATTCATACGTGCCTAAAGTTGATAACCGGAATATAAAAAGGGCCCCTGCGAATAAGGGAATGGCAATGTTGATGATAACTCTTCTTGCCGATCTGCCTAAAACAGGAATGCCAAGTTTTTTACAGCGCAGGAAAATAAAAATGAAGGAAAATATGGCAGCTGCCATAAATGTTACAATAGCAATCACCAGCAATTGCTTTGCTAACTCATCCTCCGGCGCATAAATATTTTTAAGATGGTCCTGCTTCCATTTAGCTATTGTTTGTACAACCAGCCAAATGCCAACCAGTGCACACACACCTGCAGCAATACCGCTAAGCCCGCTTAAGCTGCTGAACTTGCTGCTGCGTTCCATCATTTTTTTTATTTGCTGCAGCTCCTGTAAAGATTGTTGTCTTGCATCCATAAAAGTACTTTGAATTACAAAGTAAATGAATGAAAAGGATATTTACAAATAATTTTTAATAATTCTAAATTGAGTTGACTAGTTCCATTATTTTTTTACCCGCCTGTTTAATTTCTTCATGAGAAATTATAAGTGGAGGAACAATTCGTAAACATTGTGGTGCGAACAAAAACCAATCAGTAAAAATTGCCGGTGAGTTGTCAGACAACTTATAGTTGTCAGACACATTAAGCAAAGCATTTATTATTTTTCTATTTTCTTCTGCATTTTCAAATTCTATAGCTATCATTAAACCTTTACTCCGGATTTTTATTTTAGGATGAGAAAGAAGAGCAATAAATAGTTGTTCTTTCTCTTTTACAGAATCAATTAATTTTTCTTCCAACAAAATTTTCATTGCGGCTAAGCCTGCAGCGCAACAAACCGGATGCCCACCAAATGTGTTGATATGCCCAAGCACAGGGCTGTTGGTTAAACAATCCATTAAATTTTTATCTGCAATAAAAGCACCTAATGGCATGCCGCCACCTAATGCTTTACCCAGCAAGAGAATATCAGGCACTATATCAAATTGCTCAAAAGCCCAGAGTGTACCATTCCTTCCAAAGCCGCATTGAATTTCATCAAGCACCAGGAGCGTTCCTGTTTCGTCGCATTTTTTTCTCAATGACTTCAGCCAATTATTTTGAGGAACAATTACGCCTGCTTCTGCCTGTATGGTTTCTGCTACAACACAGGCGGTTTGTTCAGTTATTAATTCCAGGTCTTCGAAAGAATTAAAATTTAAATGAAGTACATCTGGCAGTAAAGGACGAAAAGCATTTCTCCAATACTCATCTCCCATTATACTTAAGGAACCCTGTGTGCTTCCGTGATAAGAATTTTTAAAAGCAACTATCTGCGTTTTGCCGGTGAAACGTTTTGCCAGTTTCATAGCTCCTTCTGTTGCTTCTGTACCGGATGCAGTAAAAAAAACCGAGTTAAGAGAAGCAGGAAGATTATCAGTGAGCAGCTTTGCATATTCGGTTTGTGGCGAAAGAACCAATTCACCGTTTACCATTACATGCAGGTATTTATCAAGCTGCTCTTTAATCGCTTCAATTACTTTTGGATGACGATGGCCCACGTTGCAAACACTTATTCCACCTATAAGGTCTATGTATTCTTTGCCATTTACATCCCACATTTTACAGCCTTCTGCTTTTACAATTTCAAGGCATAGGGGTGAATCTGATGTTTGCCCGATGTGGTTAAGAAAAAGCTGGCGGTTGGTCATACTTTCGGTGATTGTTGATAGTAAGAAATTATTGCGAATTTAGCGTTTACATTTTACTGCTGCTCATTGGTATGCCGTACAAGTGAGTGACCCTTCGATAAACTCAGGATAAACTTCACGATGATGCTATGAAAACCAAATGTCCATAACCAAAAAAAATAAAAAATGAGTTTTATACTTCCTGTAAAAAATATACTGCCAAAATTTGGAAACAACTGTTTTATTGCTCCCAACGCAACGATTGCGGGGGATGTAATAATGGGTGATGACTGCAGCGTCTGGTTTAATGCCGTTATACGGGGAGATGTGAACAGCATTAGGCTTGGAAATAAAGTAAATGTGCAGGATGGCGCTATCATTCACTGCACATATGAAAGAGCGAAGACAATAGTAGGAAATAATGTGAGCATCGGACACAATGCAATTGTACATGGATGCGTTATAGATGATAATGTATTGGTGGGCATGGGAGCAATTGTGATGGATAATGCGCATGTGGGGAGTAATTCGATAATTGCAGCTGGCGCCGTAGTGCTTGAAAATACAATTGTTGAACCAGGAAGTATCTATGCAGGAGTTCCGGCAAAAAAGATAAAAGACATTCCGGAGGAAATGATAAGCGGGGAAATAAACAGGATTGCCAATAACTATGTGATGTACGCAGAGTGGTTTAAGAAGTGAGTTGTCAGCCGTGACCAGGAGTAAAAGAGTTAACAATTTATTGAGGCAACGAAATTTTGATTACAGTTATCTTTAAAATATGAAACAGGTTTTTTTAGTTGCAATGTGTGCTTTTGTTCTTTCAGGCTGTTCAATTTTTAGAAAGAATGTGAAATATGGTTGCCCGACTGATGGCAGAAATGTAGGAGCTGAGAAGCTTTTATCAGGTGACCCCAAATCAGTAAAGGCAGCTAGGAAAGCAAAGTATAAAGGAGGAAGTGCAGTGAAGTCAGTTTATTAATTGTTTAGTAAGTCCAATAAATTAAAACCCAAAACCAATAACCATGTGTTATCACCTAAAAACCAATTATGGCGGCACTGAAGCTGTAATTGATGACAACTGCGGCATTTCAAAGTTTTATTTGATTGCCAATACCCTCACGGATGAATTACAGATACGTTTTTTAAACCAGGTAGATGATGCCGATACTTTAGACTGGGATTTCCAGTATAAAAATCATTATCTCACTTTGCATTACAATATTTTCAACGGCGTTTCTATTCTTCCGCAAAGCCATAAGGGAAAGAAAAAAGAAAATAATGCAGTGCTTGAAATCGCCAATTTTTTAGAAAGCCGGGCTTATTAACGTGAGACGATAAACGATAAACGTGAGACTCACTTTTTCACGTCTCACGAAAATTAATCAAATTATTATAGACATTT
Organism: Chitinophagaceae bacterium; assembly: GCA_028288585.1. Classification (GTDB taxonomy): domain Bacteria; phylum Bacteroidota; class Bacteroidia; order Chitinophagales; family Chitinophagaceae; genus Ginsengibacter. Next base: position 34,911 of record JAQBNL010000034.1, read on the forward strand.
CTTCTACCACGCTTTTTCCTGGATAGTTTCCAGAATAGTTAAGTAACTCACGTAACGGTCCGTTGCTATACCTCCTGAATTAACCGCCTCCTTTACTGCACAGCCGGGTTCATTTATGTGCATGCAATTATTAAACTGGCAATCATTTATTAAAGCCCTCATTTCAGGGAAGTAATGAGAAAGCTCCTGTTTGGAAATATCCATTAATGCAAACTCACGAAGCCCGGGTGTATCAATTACTTTACCGCCAAAAGGCAAATCAAACATTTCAGCAAAGGTGGTTGTATGCATGCCTTTGCCGCTCCAGCTGCTAACATCCAGTGTCTTTAATTTCAGTTCGGGAAAAACAATATTTATAAAAGATGATTTACCCACGCCTGAATGCCCTGACAATAGCGTCACTTTATCTTTCAAAAGCTCTTTCACTTCTTCAACACCGGTATTTTTTTCAATACTCATGGCCATCACTTTATATCCAATAGTTTCATAGATGCTTTTTAATTCATCAAACTTTTCTTCTTCTTTTTCCCTATGCAGATCAGCTTTATTAAAAACGATGATTGCAGGAATATGGTAGGCTTCGCAGGTAACTAAAAATCTATCTATAAATCCCTGCGAGGTTTTTGGGTCTCTTAATGTAGCAAACAAAAGTGACTGATCCAGGTTGGATGCAATGATATGATGCTGGTGTTTGTTATGCGGCGACTGGCGGGTAATATAATTTTTCCTGTCAATTATTTTATTAATCACAACAGATCCTTCGCCTTCATTCTCCATTTCAATTTCTACATGATCCCCCACAGCAATAGGATTGGTAGAGGTTATATCGTCAATTTTAAACTTGCCTTTTATACGGGCATTGAATGTTTCTCCATTCTCACTTTTAACAACATACCAGCTGCCTGTGGATTTATAAACTATGGCCTTCATGAATGCAAGATATTTGAAATGTGTGAAGTACGAGGTAAGATGTACGAAGTACGAGGTAAGATGTACGAAGTAAGAAATTATACATCAGATATTAGAGACAACCTTGTGGGTCAGCAAGTCTCCCCTATCGTGGGAGATTTAGAGGGCCTTAAGGGAATTTTTTAAACACTGTAAATCTCAACAGCACTTCAAGGAAAAGAAATAACAATGCAGCAAAAACGAATGGATAAAATTTTTCGGCAAACCGGCGAAAGGTAGTTATCTGTACTTTTGATTTTTCAAGCTTATCAATCTCATTGTAAATATTTTTAAGACTTGCATTATCCTTTGCCCTGAAATATCTTCCTCCTGTTTCTGCTGCAATATTTGTTAGCAGCTTTTCGTCAATGGCCACTTTTTCGTTTTGCATAACAATACCCATTGGTGTATTAACCGGGGTTGGGGCATAACCATCTGTTCCCACGCCGATGGTATATACTTTTACATTAAATCTCTTTGCAATTTCCCTGGCAGTAGCCGGATCAATTAAGCCGCCATTATTTATACCATCAGTTAATAAGATAACCACTTTACTTTTTGCGGTGCTTGTTCTTAACCGGTCAACACTGGTGGCCAAGCCAGAACCAATGGCAGTGCCATCTTCCAGCAATCCATTTCTTATCTGCTCAATTTGCGATTTCAGAACAGCGTGATCTGTAGTTAACGGGCATTGTGTAAAACTTTCTCCCGAAAATATGACAATGCCAATGCGGTCGGCTACCCGCTGATCAACAAAATCCTCTGCAACTTTTTTTGCGGCCTCCATCCTGTTGGGTGTAAAATCCTGGGCAGTCATACTTCCACTTACATCAATGCATAAAATAATATCCACACCCTCGCCCTCTGTAAGCTGCTCATCATTTCTTGTCTGCGGCCGGGCAAGGGCAAAAATTATACAGGTTAATGCCAATAAACGAAGAACAAAAGGGGTGTGATGAAAAATATTTTTCCATGAAGAAATATTTTGCAGCCCCCGAACAGATGAAACATTGATGGCTGCCTGCTGGCTGCGGCCTTTAATTATTTTCCATGCAACCAATGCAGGAATTAATATCAGCAGGTAAAAAAATTGTGGCTGCCCAAAAGCTATATTTTGAAAATAATCAAATATCAATTTGCATTAGGATTTTCATCTGTAAAAATTAATTTATCAAACTGCTCTATTACTTTTTTGGTGTTGAGTAAAGAGGATTCACTTTCTTCTTTATGAGGATAAAATTTAGCAAACTTAACAGCATCACTCATTCTTAGAACGCCTGCAATTGTAGAGGTATCTGCCTTTGACAGAAGCGTGTCATTCAATAATAATAAAACATCAGAAGAAGTAAGGTTGAGCACATTTCTTTGCATCTTTCTTGAAATGTATCTTTTAAAGATTTCTATAAGCCTAACATGGAACTGCTTTATCTCTCCCTTGTATAATAATTGTTCTTTCTGCAATTGCTCTAATGCCTGCATGGCCTCATCAACCGGTGACAGTTTTGAATTAAAAAGAGGTACATTTTTCTTTCGCTTTTTAAGATACTTTATCAGGTAAATAATAACAACAATCAATAAGATAAGAAGCGCTGCACCTCCTGCCCATATCCACCATGGAATTTCCTCCTTTACTTCAATAATGGTTTTAATATCATGAAAAGTTTTGCTGCTGTCCAGTGGAGAAAAAGAAACGTTTATGGGAATTGAATCTGTAAATAAATTTATCGTGCTATCACCCCCTAAAGGATCAAGACTTACCTGTAAAGAAGGAATAGTGTTGATGCCCGAATCAAAACTGGTAAGTGTAAGCGTTTGTTTACAGGTAAGCATCCCGTTTTTTTCAGCAGTATCTATCGTACCACGAATCACAATTTCAAAATGAGCAAAACTATCGGGAACATCTAACCATGTAAGGTGATATGCGTTGGAAGGAAAAGTGGCTTCCACATTATATTTAAGCTGCTCACCTATTAAAATTTGTCTTTTATCAACAGTCGTTTTTAAAGAAGGTGCCTGTGCAGAACCAAACTGTGTACATAATCCAAAAACAATAAAAAATAAAACTCTTTTCATCTCTGCTTTTTCCAATTATCAATTTGCCACTACATCCTCTTAATAAAAAATTGCTGTAAAATTTTTACATAATCCTCATCTGTGCGTATATGCAACAGTTCGGCGCTTGCCTTTCTGAAGATGGTTTTACAAAGAGCGCTTTGTTCTAAAAAATGTTGCTGGTAATTATATTGTACCATCTTATCGCTGCTATCAAGCCATTTGGATTTTCCGGTTTCCAAATCCTGCACCTGTACCAATCCAATATCCGGCAATTGCATATCCATTTTATCGTACACTTTTAAACCTATCACATCATGCCTGCTGCCAATAACTCTTAAACTGTCATCATATTTCTCATCCAGGAAATCACTCATTATAAAAGCAATACTTTTTTGCTTTGATGAACGGGTGAAATATTTTATTGCTTCATTCAAATTTGTTCCTTTGCCTTTAGGTTGTGCGGTGAGCAATTCTCTTACAATATACAATGCATGCTGTTTCCCTTTTTTAGGCGGAATATATTGCTCTACCTTATCACTAAAAAATATCACCCCAACTTTATCATTATTGTTAATAGCGCTGAAAGTAAGTACAGCGCCTATCTCCGTAAGCATATCTTTCTTCCGCTGGTGCGTTGTTCCAAATAAAGAGCTGGCGCTTACATCAACCAATAAAATAACAGTGAGTTCTCTCTCCTCTTCAAAAACTTTTGTAAACGGGTGAGAATACCTTGCGCTTACATTCCAGTCAATAAAACGTACATCATCGCCATGTGCATACTCTCTCACTTCCCTGAAACTCATACCACGACCTTTAAAAGAAGAATGATACTCACCTGTAAACATGTGTGTGGTGAGCTTCCTGCTGATTATCTCAAGCTCTTTTACTTTTTTTTGTATGTCGGCAATGCTAAGCATTTGTTTTTTGTCTGAACTATGATTTTTAGGA
>JAQBNL010000061.1 GCA_028288585.1 Chitinophagaceae bacterium
AGCTTTGAAGTAAGTGTTATGGGAACCATAAAAGGTTCTTACACACTGACAGGAAATGAACTGGATATTTCAATTGATTCCAAACCAATGTTTGTTGGTTGCGGTATGATAGAAGGTTTTTTAAAAAGCAAACTGGCAAATTAATCAACCCTATTTTCTTCAGGTGAAAGTATAATGCATTTAGATTGTATTAATGATTTGGCTTCAAAATATTAATACAGGCTACTTCAGTACATTTGCTAATTGCTAATCAAATTGTTTTATGCGTTCCTCATATATTTTTTATTTAGCGCTTACTATATTCTTTATTAGTTTCAAGGCTACCAAAAAAGTAGATACCATTGTTTATAATGGAAAAGTTTATACAGTAAATGAGAAGTTTGATAAGGCGCAGGCTTTTGCGATCAGCAATGGAAAAATTATAGCAGTTGGCAGCACTGATGATATTTTAAAAAAATATTCAGCAAAAGAATTAATTGATGCAAAAGGGCAGCCTGTGTATCCTGGCTTCATTGATGCACATGCGCATTTTGTAAATTATGGGCAATCACTTTTCCAGGTAGATCTGTTTGGCGCCAATTCCTGGGATGAAGTTATTGATAAAGTAAAAAAGTTTGCAGCACAACATCCCAATGAAGCATGGATAAGAGGCAGAGGATGGGACCAAAATAAATTTCCCGGCAAAGCTTTTCCAACAAATGAAATATTAAATGAATTATTTCCCAACAAACCCGTGTTGCTTACAAGAGTTGATGGACATGCAGCCATAGCAAATCAAAAAGCATTGGATATTGCAGGCGTAAAACCCGGGCAAACTTTAGCAGGTGGCGAAGTAGAAACAAAGAATGGCAGGCTAACAGGAATATTAGTTGACAATGCAACAGGTATTATTGAATCAAAAGTTCCGGAGACCACGAAAGAAGATTATATAAAATGGCTTACCACTGCAGAAAAAAATTGCTTTGCTGTTGGCCTTACAACTATTACTGATTGCGGATTAATGTATACAGATGTTGAAGGGATTGATCGTTTACAAAAAGAAGGGAAACTTAATATTCGTTTGTATGTAATGTTAAGTGATGATCCTGCAAACTTTTCGCATTATTTAAAATCCGGGCCGTACAAAACTGATAAGCTGTTTGTAAAAGGTTTTAAATTTTATGCTGATGGAGCACTTGGCAGTCGAGGCGCATGTTTACTGCAACCTTATACTGACAGGCCAAACTGGTATGGCTTTTTATTAAGTAATAAAAATCATTACGACAGTATGGCTAAAATATTAGCCAATACAGATTTCCAGATGTGTACGCATGCTATTGGTGATTCAGGAAATCGTGAAATATTAAATGTTTATAATCGTGCATTAAAAGGTAAGAATGATAAACGCTGGAGAATTGAACATGCACAGGTGATAAATCAAAATGATTTTAATTTATTTGGAAGTGCAAGCATTGTTCCATCAGTACAGCCAACCCACGCTACCAGCGATATGTACTGGGCAGCAGAAAGGCTGGGACCGGAGAGAGTGAAAGGCGCTTATGCATATAAACAATTGTTGCAACAAAATGGCTGGATACCTTTAGGCACGGATTTTCCTGTGGAAGATATCAGCCCGTTCAAAACTTTTTTAGCAGCAGTAGTTCGTAAAGATGCTAATGGATCTCCTGCAAATGGTTTTCAAACAGAGAATGCATTAACAAGAGAAGAAACATTAAGAGGTATGACGATCTGGGCAGCCAAAGCCGGCTTTCTTGAGAAAGAAGTGGGCAGTATTGAAGTGGGAAAGAAAGCAGATTTTATTATCCTTGATAAAGATTTGATGAAGGTTGCAGAAAATGATATTCTACATACAAAAGTTGTAATGACTTATGTTGGCGGCAAAAAAGTATATAGCAAATAATTATCTCTTTCCCAGCTTCACAGGGCGCTTTAATAATTTTGAATTAATGATATAACCATTGTCATTACCATACACAAATAAACAGGTACCGTTTTTTATTTTACTTATCACTTGTTTATAAATTTCCGGAGATAACGCAGGACAGCCAAGACTTCTGCCAATATACCCCTGACTCTTAACAATACTTTCATCAACATAAGCAGCACTGTGCATTACAATATCTCTTTCCAATGCATTATTATTAAAGCCTATCTCCTGCCCTTCCAGGCGCATTGAATATCCATGAGTACCGGCGTATGTTTCCAATGTTGTATAAAATCCTACGCTACTTTTATTGCTCTCGGGCTCATTAGAAAAATAAAGCGCTTTATCCAGGCCCGAATTTTTACCATGAGCAACATAGGTTACGAATAAGAGTTTATAATTTTTTACATCAATTACAAAAAGCCTTTTTCTGCCTGAAGGAAGAGAGAAATCTATTATTGATAAAATATTATCATTCGCCAATTTTCTTTTTGCTTTTAAAACATTGTATCCCAGCATTGCATAATCGTATGCTCTTCTTCCCAAACCTAACTTGCCTAAACTAAGGCTATCAAATAAAATATCTGCTTTTGTAAGCTTTGCGGTATCAAAGAAAAAAACAGCCCCATTTTCAGAAAGGAAGGAATTCACTTTTTTAAATGCTTTGGCTGCATTAATTACTCCGCAAAAAATAAATAGTATAATAAATTTATTAAGATGCCTCTGCATTACTTTTTTATTCTACAATCTGCAAATACAAAGCCAGAAGGAAATGAAAATATTGGTATAGTACTAAAAAGGGAAATGTTTACCAGATAATAAACGGCAAATTATATTTTATACCTTTTATTTCTGTAGCCATAACATACATACCCCCGGATAAATTATGAAAATCAAGAGGTAGTTGCTCCTGTGCGGTACAAACTTTATTAATCACAAGGGTTCCATTGCTATTGAAGATTTTTAATATGATCCTCTCATTTTGATCAAAGCTAATCCCCTTTATTACAATCGAAGATTGTTTGCTATCCGTAAGGCTTGGACGTATGGTTATCTTTGGCTTTTCCGGGTTGGAGTTGAATAGACTGATCACATCAGAGTATTTAATAGCCTGGTTTTTATCAATAATTTTCAACCTGTAATAACTTTTACCTGTGTAAGGATCTTTATCATTATACATATATGAATTCTGCAGCTGGGCAATATTTATTGCCTGCGTTGTTCCTGCGGTATTCCAGTTAAGTCCGCTTGCACTTTTCTCTATTTCATAATGATCGATATTCATCTCATTACCTGTTACCCATTGCAGTTTTACTATGCCGTTATTTATAGTTCCTTTAAATGAAACGAGAGACACCGGTAAAACAGCTGTATTATCTGCCAGTGCAAACTCATTAAATGATGTAAAATTATTAGCTGAACGCACATTTCCTGACGGAGACCCGGTACCTGCACCTCCAAGATCAACCCAAATGCCTGCAACCCGTTGGGCAATTTTTGTATTGGCGGGCAGTACTATGGCGTCTTCGGTATCATAGCTTAAAGTAACAGATGCCAATCCTACACTGGCTCCGGCACCCTTACTAACGGTAAAATATCTGTACGGTGATACACTTGATAATGAAGATGGTAAAGTTGCAGCAGGCGGAGTACTGTTTACCATTTCTGTAGTGTACGTAGTTGCGGTTGCTGATAGCTGGGTAATATCTAAAGTAACCGGCCTATAGAGGCCAGCCTTACCCACGGGGTAAATAAAATTATTAGATATAGATGCAAAAATTTTAGCTAAAGGACCATTTATATATTTTGCAGTGCCAGCACCTGATGTAGTGGCGGCGCTTCCTAACGTAAGCTTATTTGTGTTATCAGTAGTAATAAGCCCGCTGGTAAACGTAAGTAAATTATTTACCTGAACAGAATTTTGTAATCGCAGCCCTGCAGTATTATTTAAAGTTAACCTGTAAAAGGTAACTGCATTACTTCCGGATATAGTTTGCAATGCTGTACCATTAAGAGTAAAAGTATTACTCCTGTTATTTAAAGTGCTATTGGCAATTACATTTTTATTAACCGTAATATTATAATTACCTGCACTTGCATCTAATGTACCACTGTCTAATTGTAAATATCCACTAACAGTAAGCGCCTGCGCAAGGGTGAGTGTATTTGGCAATGTGTCTACCAATGACAGTTTAAAATTCCTGATGAACGATGATGATAACTCCGCACCTGTAGTTTTAGTTACTCCTATATACTGAATATCATACAAATTACTACCGGTTGGTGCGGCTGATAATGTGCCATCGTCTCTTACAATAATAGCCCCGGTATTTAAATTTAAAGAAGAACCAACAGTAAAAGGTTGTGATGTAAGATTAAGGGTATCGGTAATTGTTTGGGCCGATGCTAATGCTACGCTTAAATCATTATCAATTTTTAAATTACTAAAAACTCCATTGGTACCCGAAATTGTTGAAGCTGCGATACCGGCCATCCATATAAAAGCAGAGCCTGTTGTTGTACCACTATTGATTACATCGCCATTAATTCCTACATCCTGGTCATTATTATCAAAAATAACCCCGCTGCTGATGGTAAAGTTTCCATTAACCGTAATTGCATTTCCCGTTACTTCACTGGTTTTTGTTCCTGAACCTCCAACTGAAAGATGGTAATAAGTTAGCTCCTGCACAGTTTGATTTGCAGCAGCATTATAATTAACTGTTGAATTATTATCAAGCGAGCCCAGTGTTGGCGAAGTAATATTCGCAATGTTTAATGTACCGTTTGGTGCAACATCAACTAATGCATTTAAAGTTGCTGTTGAAGGAATTGTAAGTGCAGTAACATTCGTTCCATCCCCAATTACCATTTTAGAAGCTTCTCCTGCAATGGTAAGGTTTGCATTAAGCGTAACTGCAGCCCTGTTTCTTAAAAAAAATATTTGACCCGAATCACTGAAGTTAAGAGGAGCAGCTCCGGAGCCATCAGTATTTACACCCCATGTGCCCAGCGTGGTTAAATAGCCTGCACTTTTTGAATAATAATAACGAAGATTAAAATATACCGTTATTTTAATATGGTCAATCATAGCAGTGCCCGGTGCTGTTCTTCCCAAAGCGGCAATCTCCACTCCAAATGTTGAAGCGGCAATTTCAGCAGGTGTCCAGCTTAACCCCCACATATTTGTTGACGATCCAAATTTTACATACGTTAATGTTTGTGGCCATGCACTGTTTGTTCTTGAAAGATTATTAGAAGAGATACTTGAGTTTTTGCGTAATTGTATTACATAATCACGCATACTGTTATTACTTCCTTTCATTTTTATCTGCACCTCTATACCATTAATTACAGCGTTTGAAGGTATTTGGTTAGCTCCGGCACCAAGAGTAATTCCCCAGTTAGTTGCAACTAATAAATTACTATGCTTCCTGTTCTTTAAAGTAACAGTAGTAAAAGCATTATTTGCCGCAGATGCATTTGCAGCATTACTCCATGAGGCATTTGCTGCCGGTAAATTTGCCGTAGTGATAGTGCTTGAAGTTTGCGATACAGACAATACCTGTGCATTCAACTTTAGTAGAGAAAATGGTAAAGCAATTAGTAAAAAGGTCTTTCGTAACAATACGTGTAATTTTATTTGGTACCGTAATATTACGGTGCAAAACGCCTTTTTGTGAATAAAATTGCACTGAAATAGAATTTTTTCGAGCTAAATGTAGAAATTTAGCTACGGAAGGAATCTGTAAAAACCAATTCTGTTGATAGATCTACCATATAATGCCGACCTATAGGCTTTTATTAAGCTTTGGTAGCTATTGCGAAATATAATTTTCCAGGTGGGCTATGGTATTTTTTTGCAGCTCTATTATTGCTGTAACAACATCTGTGATGGAAATAACACCAAGTACTTTTTCGTCTTTCATCACTGGTAAGTGCCTTATTTTTCGGCCACTCATTAAGCCCATACACTTTTCAAGATCATCTTCAGGCAGAACAGTTATCACTTCTTCGGTCATTATTTCTTTAACCTGTGTTTCATTTGAAGATTTTCCCTTCAAAACAATTTTACGTGCATAATCTCTTTCAGAAATAATACCCTTTAAACGGTCATCTTCCATAACCAATAAAGCGCCTATATTCTTTTCACCCATAATCTTTAATGCTTCATATACTGTAACATTCTCGGTTACTGAATACACATTACTGCCTTTGGATGTTAAAATATCGGAGACTTTCATAATAACAATTTTTCTGAGCTACTAAAGTTAATAAACTTTTATGATGGGAGAATAAACAGCAACCACTTTAATCATAAGCGATAAAGTTTTACACTCCTGAAAAATAGCAGCGGAATCTTTTATTTATATGCAAAATTATTTTCTTAGCTTTTTAAATTCTGATCCTTCTTTCCATTGCGGCATCTTATCTTCAAAAGCCAGCCGTTTGCCCACAAGAAATAACAATTTAAGATCATCAATACCTCCGTCAAATGTCCATGTAGAATCATATTCATCTGATGGCCGATGGTAATGTTTTGTTCGATAATCATCTTCACTTTTTTGTCCGTATTCTTTTCCTTTGCCAATTACGTCAATCCCTGTTTTTATATACAAAGCAGGTATACCCGCTTTGGCAAAATTAAAATGGTCGCTCCTGTAGTAGTAGCCTGCTTCGGGATGTGTCTCAAAAGAAACATAGCGCCCCTGTTTGTCCGTTACTTCTTTTAAATAATCTTCTAACTCTGATTGCCCTTCTCCTACCACAACAATGTCTTTGGTTTTTTCATATTGATTTATTCCGTCCATGTTTATATTGGCAACTGTTTTATCTGCAGGATAAACTGGATTTTGTGCATAATACGCCGAACCCCACAGCCCCTGCTCTTCTGCTGTTACAGAAAGAAAAATTACAGTTCTCTCTGGCCCGGTTTTCATTTTTTTAAATGCCCTGGCAAGTTCCAGTAAGCCTGCAGTACCACTGGCATTATCCAATGCTCCATTATAAATTGAATCTCCTGTTTCATCAGGTTTTCCAATGCCGAGATGATCCCAATGCGCAGAATAGATGATTACTTCCTCTGGCCTTTTTGTCCCGGTAATTTTTGCAATAACGTTATGTGATTTATTATACGTTGCAGTTACCTGCATGGTAGTAGATAATGTAACAGGCAATGGTATTGGTTTAAAACCTCTTTGATCTGCTTTTGCCAAAACGGTAGAATCGAGTCCGGCAGCTTCCAGCAATTTTATTGCAGCAGGCTTTGATATCCATCCGATAACATCAGAATATTTTACATCTTTACCCCTGTCATCCAAATGCAGCCTGGCTGTATTCCAGCTATTTTGTACCACGGTAAAAGGATAGCTTGCTGCTTCGGCAGAATGAATTACCAGGCACCCTCTGGCACCCTGCCTGGCAGCTTCTTCAAACTTATAAGTCCAACGGCCGTAATAGGTCATTGATTTTCCTTTAAATAAAGTAGAATCACCCGCTATTGAAACCAGGATCGTTCACCAACACCATAACAACTTTACCTTTTACATCCAACCCTGCATAGTCGTTCCAGTTATACTCAGGCGCTACAACTCCATAACCTGCAAATACAACCTCAGAATTATTTAATGAAACAAGAGAATCAGTTTTATCAGTAAAGATCACATAGTCATCAAAGCCTTTAAGATCAAAATCTTCTTTTGATGATTTTACATGCATTTCAGGTGCAGCTTTTGTTTGAATATTTACCATAGGCACTTCCTGGAAATAGCTGTTACCATTTCCCGGCTCCAAACCAGCAGTGATAAATTGATCCCGTATATAATTTATTGTTTTTTCTTCTGAGCGGCTGAAGGGTTTTCTGCCTTCAAATGAATCTGATGCCAGCACTGATACATATTTTTTCATACTGTCACCACTAAAAGATGTTAAATCCTCATCAGTAGATGATGCTGCATGCTGATTACATGATGTGTAAAACAATACTGCTGTTACCAGCAAAAGAAATGTACGGATCATATTGATTTATTTTTTTGAAAGCAAAAGATAAAGAAAAACCCAGTCATCCAATATCTTTTTTGATCCCAGATTCAATAAAGAAAAATACTTTTGATGTCTAAAACACATTTTTATGGAACCTCAATTAACTCAAATACGGGAACAGCAAAAAGAAACATGGAATAAATTTTCTCCCGGTTGGAAAAAATGGGATGACTTTACAATGAACTTTTTAAAACCCATGGGAGATGCCATCATTGCTGAATTAAATATTAAAGAAGATGACGTAGTACTGGATGTTGCCTGCGGTACAGGTGAGCCCGGCCTTACCATTGCAACTATGGCTAAGAATGGAAAAGTAACCGGCACTGATGTTGCCGACCAGATGCTTGCCATTGCAAAAGAAAATGCAGAGCATAAACAAATAAAAAATTATGAAACCAAAACCTGCGATGTATGTGAACTGCCTTTTGATGAAAGCACATTTGATAAAATAAGCTGCCGTATGGGCTTTATGTTCTTTCCAGATATGCAGATGGCTTCGGATGAAATGTACAGGGTTTTAAAAACAGGAGGAAAGATGGCTACATCAGTATGGGCAGGTCCTGAAAACAATGTTTGGATCACAACCATCATGGGCATCATCAATAAAAATATGCAGTTACCGCCTCCCCCACCTGGTGCACCCGGGATGTTTCGCTGTGCAGCGCCGGGCTTTATTAAATCTCTCATGGAAAAATCCGGATTTAAGAATATTGATGAAAAGCTCATCTCGGGTAAGGTGATCTATGATGATTTCAATCACATGTGGGATATGATGAATGAAGTGGCAGCGCCTGTTGTTGGCGCTTTGAGCAAAGCAGATGATGCAATGAAACAAAAGATCAAATCTGAAGTTCAGCAGCTTGCTGGAAAATATAAAACTGATAAAGGACTTGAACTGGATTATGGTTCATGGGTTGTTAGCGGCAGCAAATAAATAAGGAATAAGAAATTTTAAATAAGAAATAAGAAAGGTATGGAGACTAAACGATTTGACCTGGAAGACAGGTTGGTAAAGTTTGCTTGTATGTGCCTCGATGTTTGTGACCTATTGCCTAATACTAAAACAGGCCAAAATTTAGAATACCAATTATCAAAAAGTTGTACGGGATCAGCGCTAATATATGGCGAGGCGCAAGCCGCTGAATCAAAAGCTGATTTTATACATAAAATAAAAATTGTTTTAAAAGAGATTAGAGAATCCAGAATTAATCTTCGGATAATTATCGAGAAACCAATACTCAATAATGAAAAAGTACAAGTTGCTTATAAAGAAGTTAATGAATTAATGGCGATCTTTCTCAAAAGTATTGAAACCGCCAAACAAAATAAGGTCTCTTCAACTTTCAAATTCCTTATTCCTTATTCCTTATTCCTTATTTCTTATTTCTTATTTCTTATTTCTTATTTCTTATTCAACAATGAGCATTACTAAAGCCAGTATAAAAGACATCCCTCGGCTTGTAACATTAATTAATTCAGCATACCGTGGAGAGGAATCAAAAAAAGGATGGACAACAGAGGCAAACCTGCTTGAAGGAAAACGGGTAAATGCTGATGGACTTGAAAAAATTATCAATACACCCAATGCTGTAATATTAAAATGCACTAATGTAGATGGTAAGATTATTGGCTGTGTTTATTTAAAAAAGAATGGTGGCAAAATGTATTTAGGGATGCTTACAGTATCACCTGCATTGCAATCAGGCGGAATTGGTAAAAAAATTTTAAAGGCTTCTGAAGAATATGCCGCTGAACAAAATTGTGATGCAGTAGAGATGACAGTTATATCTGTCAGGGATGAACTAATTGGATGGTATCAAAGACATGGTTATCACGACACAGGAAAAAGATTGCCTTTTCCTGATGATTCTTTAAGCGTTCAAAAGCAGCCGCTGGAATTTATTGTTATGGAAAAATCATTGTAAATAATTAAATCAAACTAACATGCAATCCAAAGCCGCAACTCCCGATCAATATTTAAAAGAATTGCTCGCCGACCGCAAAGAACCAATGACACAATTGCGAAATACAATTGTAAAAAATCTTCCCAAAGGCTTTAAAGAACAAATGGCGTATGGAATGATAGGCTATGTAGTGCCGCATGAAATTTACCCTCCGGGTTATCACGCTGATCCCAAACTGCCGCTGGGCATGGTTAATATCGGATCACAAAAAAATTTTATTGTGATGCACCACCTGGGTCTGTATGGAAGTCCTGAACTGCTGAAATGGTTCACCACCGAATATCCAAAACACGCCAAAACAAAATTAGATATGGGTAAAGGATGCGTACGCTTTAAAAAACCCGGTGACATTCCTTATAAACTTATTGGAGAACTAATAAAAAAAGTCAGCGTAAAAAAATGGATAGATACTTATGAGAAGGCCTTCAACAGAAGCACTAAAAATAAAAAGTAATTCTAAACTCAGTTTATACTCTACCGCAGAGAACATGAGTTAAAAGAGTTTACGGAGAGTAAGATCCTTTGCGAAAACTCTGCCTCTCTTTTCTCCGCGGTAAAAAACTATAACTTCTTTAATTAACTTTAGTCTCTCAAAAAAAATCATTTACATGAAACGTTTCTCTCTGTTACTACCAGCTATTTTCTTTTCATTACTTGCCTCTTCACAACAAACACAAAAGCCCCCATTGCATGGTAAGAACTGGATGGCTGTTACAGGAAAGCCTTTGGCTGCTACTGCGGGCTCAATGATATTTCAGAAAGGCGGTAATGCAGTTGATGCTGCATGTGCAATGCTGGCTGCTACCTGTACCATGTGGGATGTATTAAGCTGGGGCGGAGAAACACAGGCGCTCATCTATAATCCAAAAACAAAAAAAGTAATTGCCATAAATGCATTGGGTGTTGCGCCCACAGGAGCTACCGTAGATTTTTTCAAAAGTAAAGGATACAATTTTCCGCCTGAGTATGGTCCGCTGGCTGCAACAACACCCGGCACTGTTGGTGGCTTATGTTTGATGCTTGCCAAATATGGAACCATGAGTTTAAAAGAAGTGCTGGCACCTGCCATGCAACTTGCTGCGGGCTATCCCATAGAAGCACAGACTGCCAACAGCATGGAACGTGGAAAAAAGATGATAAAGGAATGGCCTTACTCTGCAAAAGTTTTTCTTCCGCATGCAGGGCAAACAAGAGAAGCGCCTGAGGCAGGAGAAATTTTTGTTCAGAAAGATCTGCTGGCAACGCTTACTAAAATGGTGGAAGCAGAACAAAATGCACTAAAGAAAAAGATGAGCCGTGAACAAGCTATCATGGCTGCCAACGATCGTTTTTATAAAGGAGATATTGCAAAAGAAATTGTTCGTGGTAACAACGAGCAGGGTGGATTGTTTACCATGCAGGATCTTGCCAAATGGAAAGCGGTTGAAGAAGAACCGCTGCATACCAATTACAAAGGCATTGAAGTTTATAAACTGCAGCAATGGACACAGGGACCCATGTTATTGCAGTCATTAAACATTCTTGAAAATTTTGATCTGAAGGCTATGGGCTATAACAGTCCAAAATACATCCATACATTGTATCAAACATTGAACTTAACTTTTGCTGACAGGGATTTTTATTATGGCGATCCTTACTTCCCTCCTGCTGAACCTATCACCGGATTGCTAAGTAAAGAGTATGCAAAGAAGAGAGCAGCGCTTATCACATTTGATAAGAATAATGCCAATGCATCTCCCGGCGATCCTTATCCTTATGAAGGAAAAACAAATCCTTATACTGATCTTTTAAAACAAAAAATACTTTTAACAGATACAACCAAAACAAAACAAGGAAATGCAATTCCTATGCAGGACAGAACACAATCAGCTTTTAATACTACAACTTCTTATGACGATCCTGAATATATGGACAGGTTATGGCGTGGCACGACATCAGTTGAAGCGGCTGATAAAGATGGCTGGGTAGTTTCCATTACACCAAGCGGCGGATGGCTGCCAGCCTGCATTGCAGGTAATACCGGTGTGGGCATGAGCCAGCGTATGCAGAGTTTTGTTTTGGATGCCACCATCGATCCGTTTAACGTTGTTGAGCCGGGCAAGCGGCCACGGGTTACGCTTACGCCATCACTTGCATTAAAAGATGGCAAGCCATTTTTAGCATTTGGTGTGCAGGGTGGTGATACACAGGACCAGAATTTATTGCAGTTCTTTTTAAACATGGTAGAGTTTGGCATGACAGTGCAGCAATCTACTGAAGCCCCTAATTTTAATACAAACCAGTTATGGCTATCTCTCGGCGGCACCAAATTAGCAGACCGTATACCAAGGCCTGGTGAAATAATAACTTCTAATCTCACACCAGATTCGGTTCGCAGTGAGTTAAAAAAAATGGGTTATAAAGTAAGCACAGGCAACCGCACCAGCGGCCCTATCAATGCAATTTATTTTGATACAAAACACGGAAGCTTTTGGGGTGGCAGCAGTAATAATGGAGAGGATTATGGGATTGGGTGGTAAATATATTTTGTATAAATTTTTATTGATAGACAATTAATTTCTATACAAGAAGGTGCGTATATTTATGAGTTGGCTGCAACCCAAAAGACACTTTACTTTAGAAAGTTACTAATGATCAAATTTTTCAAAAAAATATTTGGTATACGCAAACAAAATGATGGAAATAAACTTTTTCCAGCAGATTGGAAATTGACTATTTCAGATTTGATGGACGAACTTAAAAGTGGAAAAAGAAAAGAAATTAAAGACCCCGAAATGACATGGGCAAGGGAATATGAACGAAGTTTAATTCCGTCTAATTATCACTTCCCTCGAAAAGGAGACTTGTATGTAGCCAACTTCGACCAAGAAGTTGATTTTCTAACATCGTGGTCTGCACCCTATACTGGCGGGGGGACTACAATGTTATTTAAGGATGAACAAGTTTGGGTTGACACAAATCCATTAGACGAAAAACCGATTGGGACATATCTTCTTGCTGTTAACTATAACGAATTGGAAAAAAGAATAGTTTCAGAAAGCGATAGAAACGCATTTAAGTATGACAGCTTCTATTTTCACATAAGCACAAAGACACTTAATGAAAATTTTAAGCTGCTAAAAACGGGCTTCGACAAAGAAAATTTTTCTTGACAAAATGGGTATGCAGCCAACATTGGGCTTGCTGCAATGCTGGCAGACAAAAAATCCTCATCTTTTGTTCTCTATCAACAGCGGTTCGGTAAGACGTAATTCTATTGAGCTTTTGTTCTTAACTTCATCATCAGTAATTTTTATTGGGCTTCAGTTCTGGGCTGGACATTATAAAATTCCAGCACAGCAGCAAGCCGTAACCGTTATAGGCTATGTTAATCGACATCATTCTCAGATAACAATGATCAAAGAATTAAAACAATACAATGAAAAGCAAGTTTCGGGCGACAAAGAAATTTGTAACCTGCTTGTTACAATCATAAACAACGAATTTGTCGAAGCAGAAAGTAAAGTTTGGCACGCTCATCCTGTTTGGTTCTTAAATGGAAATCCGATTGTTGGTTACAGCAAACAAAAAGCAGGAATAAGGCTCATGTTTTGGAGCGGAGCTGATTTTGAAGAGGAACTTTTAAGCGTTAGAGGTAGAAAATTTAAAGATGCATCAATTTTCTACAACAATATCTCTGAAATTAAGACCAAAGATTTGAAACGCTGGTTGAAAAAGTCAAGAGAAATACAATGGGACTATAAAAACATTGTGAAACGTAAAGGAAAATTAGAAAGGTTGAAATAATTAGAATGTAAAGCATAAGTATGAAAGCAACTCCATAGCACAACGAGCTCCCAACTAGTCCTCGTTTACAACAAGGACTTATAAAAGTAGATTCAAATTTTTCAGACCCCTACCTTCAAAATCTCCATTGCCGTTGATAAGCCTATCTTCACCGGCATTCAGCATTATTAATACACCTTAATCATTTTATTGACAACGATCTTTAATACCCTTATCAATAGTTTTATAGAAAACAAGATAGGCATAGCAGATAATTTTTTAAGTGAATCGCTCTCACTGCATTTGAAAGAAAACCTGGCAACTCTGTATGCAGATAGCCAGCTACAGTCGGCAGGTACAGGACAGGACACAACTCTTGAACATAATAAATTATTCAGGAGCGATATTATTTACTGGCTTGACCGTAAGCACAACAACGTACATGAAAATAGTTTTTTCGATCTCATGGATGATTTTGTAAGGCATCTTAATGAAACCTGCTACACAGGTATCACGGGCTATGAATTTCATTACACTTTATATGAGAAAGGAAGTTTTTATAAAAAACATATTGACCAGTTTAGAAATAACGACAGCAGGCAATATTCCATGATCATGTACCTGAACAGTGAATGGGAAGAAAATGATGGCGGAGAATTATGTATCCACGATGAGGGCAGCTTCCAAAACATCTCCCCTGTTAATGGCAAAAGTGTTTTTTTTAAAAGCAATGAACTGGAACATGAAGTATTGATCACTCACAAGCCAAGAATGAGCATTACCGGGTGGTTAAAATCCTGACACATAAAAGAAGGGGCAAAGGCTATTCTTAGCTGTTGTTGGGGCTATTGCCAACAACAATTTTCTACAATCATTTATGGAAAAAATTCTTCTTTGCTTCTTAGCCATAAATAACTTTTATGGCAGAAATAAATACTTCAACCAAAAACAAAGACAAAAAATATTTACACAAAAGTATCAGGGTTGATCTTACACCAATGGTTGACCTTGGCTTTCTCCTGATAACATTTTTTATTCTTACCACTACAATGCAGGCCAATACTGCACTGAAATTAATTTTGCCTAAGGATTCTCCGGATAGTACTAAGGTTTCCGGATTAAAAACGCTCACATTTATATTAACAAGGAATGACAGTATTGGTTATTATGATGGGCTGGCAAAAGAAATCAGCTACATAAATTTTGGAGCGATGAGAAGAATTATTCAACAAAAACAGGTTAGCCTAACTAATAACCACATTAATAAAAATGAACTTATCCTCATAATTAAACCAACCACTGAAAGCTCTTATAAAAATTTTATTGATGCACTTGATGAAATCTACATAAATGATTGCAAACATTATTTTGTTGCTGAGCCCGGAGAAAATGAAATACTAAAGTTGTAAACCAGAATAAATAAACATGATAAGTTCCCGTTATTATAATGAACTTAATTTTTTAATAATCTCCCTTACTTCATTTTCGTCAACAGAAATTTTATCATCCATTTGAATTCTCGCAGAGCTATGAAATTCTACAGCACCGGTAGTTTTTGCAATAGCCAGGATATTATCTGACCGCACTCCTGAGCCAGGCATTATAATTATTCTGCCACTTGCTTTTTGGATCAGCTCTTTTATTAATGCTGCACCATCCAACGCATTTTCTTTTTGCCCTGATGTAAGTATTCTTTCACAGCCTATTTCAATAATATCTTCAAGCGCTTCAAAAGGGTCGGCTGTTCTGTCAAATGCACGATGAAATGTAACGCTCAACGGATAAGCATGCTCAACCAGCAAACCACATCTTTTTTTATCAATTTTTTTATCTGCAGTCAGCATACCGATCACCACTCCTTCACAGCCAAGTTCTTTACAAAGTTTTACATCGGTTTTTATTATTTCAAACTCATCATGGCTGTATAAAAAGTTGCCACCCCTGGGACGAATGATAGGAAATAGATCTACCTGTAATTTTCCCCTGGCTGCTTTTATAAATCCGTAAGAGGCTGTAGTGCCTCCATCAGCAGGGTTATCGCAAAGTTCAATTCTATTTGCCCCGGCTCTTTGCGCAATCATGCAGCCATCAATTGTAAAGCCTATTACTTCCAGTTTGCCCCGCCAAACCTTCCCTGAAGGGGGGAGCTTTAAATCTTCATCTTTTAAATTCATATAATTATCCCGGGTGTTTCAAATAAATATTCTTTAAGTCCCTTAGGAATTCAGGGCATATTTGGATTCGTAAATCTTTTCTTCCTTATTACTTTTTACGGCATAATTAAATCCTTTGTGAATGGCATACGCACCAAATTCTCCTTTTTTATTTAAAGCAAGAAAACCAACCTGCAAAGTTTTAGCCCTTTCCGGATTTCGTTTAATTATTCTTTCCACTGCTTTTTTACAAGCCTGTTCCGGCGAATAACCTTGTCTCATTAATTCCACCACCGTATGTGAACCGCAGGTCCTGATAACTTCTTCTCCCATCCCGGTTGATGTTGCAGCGCCTACCTCACTATCAGCATATAAGCCTGCACCAATAATCGGGGAATCACCAACCCGTCCATGCATTTTATAAGCCAGGCCGCTTGTAGTGCAGGCACCGCCAATATTTCCGGTTGCATCAATGGCTATCATTCCAATGGTATCATGATTATTTTTATCGCCGGTAAATTGTTTTTCAATATTGATGACAGGTTTATACTCTGCTTTCTTCAACCATTCTTTCCAGTCCTTTTCACTTTTAGGCGTTAATAAATTTGTTTTGGTGAATCCATTGGCTAATGCAAATTGCAAAGCGCCATCACCCACCAGCATAACATGCGGCGTTGTTTGCATTACTAATTTGGCCACCGAAATGGGATGAACAATATGCTCCAGGCATGCCACCGAGCCGCATGCTAAATTTGCGCCATCCATAATGCAGGCATCCAGCGTAACTCTTCCGTCCCTGTCAGGTAATCCGCCATAGCCAACACTTTGATTGCTTTCATCAGCTTCGGGAATTTTAACCCCGGCTTCTACTGCATCAACTACTTTGCCGCCGGCATTAAGAATTTTCCAGGCTTCTGCATTGGCTGCTTTACCAAAATCCCATGTAGAAATTACAATTGGTTTTGTTGCCGGTATACCTGCGCCGGCTGTAGCTTTGGTAATACCAAGCAACGAAGTAAATGAAGATATTCTTATAAAATTTCTCCGGTCGAGCATGCGCTTTTAGATTTTAATTAAAAGATGAATTTATAAATATTGCAATTAAGATAAATATACGATTACCGCAAATGCTGTACAACAGTAATTGTTATTACCTTGAGATAAATATTTTTATATGCCAACAGAACAATACCACGAACCTGTAGAAGAATTATCACAGGAAACAAGAACTTTTGCACGGATGGTACAATCGCTTATTGAAGAAGCCGATGCCATTAACTGGTATGAGCAGCGGATAAGTGTAGAAAAAGATAAAGCTGCAAAAGCAATAATGGAGCATGCACAAAATGAAGAGTTCATTCACTTTAGTATGGACCTGGAATTTTTGGCAAGAAAAAAAGACAAATGGAGAACGATTTTGAAAAATGTTTTATTCAAATCAGGTGATATAGTAGAGAATGCAGAGAAAGCAGAAGATAAGATTGAAGAATAATAATCGTGAAGGGTGAGATGGCTTTTCACGTTTCACATTATAGTCATTTGTGCATAGCCAACTTCCGGATAATTTTATCTGACACAGCATCTGCATATAATCCGAAAGCACTTGTCAGTATTCCTTTGAGCTTCCCGTCTTTTGATTCAACCGCATACACCACATCTTCATCATCAGGATTGGAGTCCCCTTCAAAACGATGCACTTCCACAATTTCAAATTCATCAGGATGCAGGCAGATATTATTATCAGAACATACTAATTTATCAAAAGCAATATTGAAATCAATTGTGTACCCTCTTTCTTTTAAACCTTTTATTGCTTCTGTAACTGTATCATAACTTGTCATACTGTTTTATTTTGTAGAGGTGGTTTATGAAATTGGGATAAATATAAAATTACAAAAAGAGTTGCACAAGCTGTGATGGTAAATGTTGTTATTGACCCGAACCTGAACCATAAAAATCCTGTGAGGCTACTGGCAAGCAATGCACAAATGCTTTGCAATCCTGAGTAAGTTCCTATAGCCGTAGCTGTTTCATCCTTATTTACAATATTACTTATCCATGCTTTGGAAATGCCTTCCGTGGCTGCTGCATATAACCCATATAAAAAAAACAATACAAAAAAGATAATTAGATTATTGTTAACCGCAAACCCTGCATACACAATTGCGAAAACAAATAATCCTGCAAGAAATATTTTTTTCAATCCCAGCTTATCCGCCAGAATACCGACAGGATAAGCGAGTAAAGCGAATGAAAGATTGTAAAAAATATATACGCCAATCACTCCCGAATCACTCAGGCCGCTTTCTTTCATCCTTAATAATAAAAAAACATCCGAGTTGTTAAAGGCTGCAAAAAGCAATAAACCAATCAGCAATTTTCTATATTCTGCCGGGCTGCTTTTCCAGTAAGAAAAAATGGCAAAGAAGCTCCACTTATCTTTTTTAACCTTAGTGTTTTTCTGCAGTTTTTTTTCTTTTATAAATAGTGTAAATAAAATTGCAATCATCCCTGGAAAAAATGCGATGATGAAAAGCGTTTTATAATTTGCCGGGTGATAATATAAATATATAAGCGCTATCGCAGGACCAAGCACAGCGCCCATTGTATCCATGCCGCGGTGAAACCCAAAAACCTTTCCCTTATTTGCCGGCAAACATTCATCACTCAGCATAGCATCCCTTGCGCCTGTTCTTATCCCCTTGCCCAGCCTGTCAATGGTTCTTGCAAAAAATATCCACAAAGGATAAATAAAAGCTGCCATCATCGGTTTTGAAATTGCACTTAATGCATAGCCAAACTGCACAAAGGGCAAACGCTTTCCTGTACTGTCACTTCTTTTGCCAAAATAACCTTTGCTTAACCCCGCAACCGCTTCGGCAAATCCTTCCAGTACACCAATAAGAACAAATGAAAATCCAATACTTCTTAAAAATACAGGCATCACCGGGTAAAGCATTTCACT
>JAQBNL010000068.1 GCA_028288585.1 Chitinophagaceae bacterium
AATGGTAGTGGTGTTGGATGTAAAATTCACCGTAACAAGCGCCTCTTTATTCACTAATATTTTTACAGCATTCTCACATGCATTTTTTATCAGGTCTTTCATCGGGCAGGCAGGCGTAGTGAGCACAACGGTGAACGAAACATTATTTCCATTAATAACAATATCCTTCACCATATTCAGCGTCACAAGGTCTTTCCCAAGGTCAGGTTCCTGCACATTACCAAGTGCTTTTAAAATATCTTCGTGCGTCATCGTTCAATTATTTGTTAAAAACTTTTACAATCTGCAAATTTAAACAATGATGCCCTTACTTTGTTTTAATATTATTGTGCCGGCTTTATAGTTTCATAGCATCATCGTTGTGTCACTCACTTGTACCGCATACCAATAAGCATCAAAGAATTATGAAGAAAAATTTACGCCTGTTTTTATTTTTGGTTTTTGTAACCCCTATTGCCGCCAAGGCACAGTTTGAATCTTTTAAAGATTCTGTGGTTCAATTGTATGGCGTTGTTATGACTGCTGACAGTCTTAAAGCAATTCCTTCTGTAAGTATCGTTGTTAAAGGGCAAAACCGAGGAACCATCACCAATGAGCAAGGTGTTTTTTCTATCGTAGTTTTAAAAGGAGACCAAATAGAATTTACCAGCATCGGTTATAAACCAAAGGTTGCTTTAATTCCTAAAAATTTAGAAGGAAATCAACACAGTATGATACAGCTTTTGGTAGAGGATACAATTTACCTGCCTGCAACTATAATTAAAAGGCGTCCGACCAGGGAACAGTTTGAAAGGGATTTTGCAAACGCAAAAGTACCTGATGATAACCTGGAGGTTGCAAGAAAAAATACAAATGAAGCTACCTTGGCAGCAATGGCAAAAATTCTTCCAAAGGACGGTCGTGAAGCAACCAGTTATGCTCTAAAACAAACTGCCGTCAAGAGTTATTATGCCGGCCAGCTTCCCCCTCAAAATATTTTTAATCCATTGGCATGGGCAGAGTTTATCAAAGCATGGAAAAGAGGCGATTATAAAAAGAAATAGTCTGTCTGTCTGAACTGAGATTTATGGGATGATTGGGAATCTTAGGATAAGTCTTTCTTTTAAAGGTTTATAAAATTCAATCTTACATTTGTTGAAAGGATGGGAAAGAAGGCGTGGCTTCATTCCCATTATCCCATAAATCTCATAAATCATGGCTCAGACAATTCAGACAATCTCAGTTATAGGTGCAGGCACAATGGGAAATGGTATTGCTCATGTATTTGCGCAAAATGGTTTTACCGTAGCTCTTATTGATGTATCGCAGCCGCAGCTTGACAAAGCACTTGCTACCATTACAAAAAACCTTGATCGTCAAATTTCAAAGGGAACTATTACAGAAGAAGCAAAACTATCCTGCTTACAAAATATTACTACCAATACTTCTTTAGCTGCCGGTGTAAAAGGTGCACACCTTGTTATTGAAGCCGCAACAGAAAACGAAGCGCTCAAACTAAAAATATTTAAAAATATTGATGAGGCGGCACCTGCTGATTGCATACTTGCAACGAATACTTCTTCCATCTCTATAACAAAAATTGCAGCGGCAACCAACCGGCCTTCTAATGTTATTGGCATGCACTTTATGAATCCTGTGCCGGTAATGAAACTGGTAGAGGTGATAAATGGTTATACAACTGCAAAAGATGTAACGCAAACTATTATTGAGCTGTGCAAAAAATTAGGTAAGGTTCCCTGCGAGGCAAATGACTACCCCGGCTTTATTGCCAACCGTATTTTAATGCCGATGATAAACGAAGCTATTTACAGTTTGTATGAAGGCGTTGGGGGTGTTGAAGAAATTGATACAGTAATGAAACTTGGAATGGCGCATCCTATGGGACCATTACAACTTGCTGATTTTATCGGGCTGGATGTTTGTCATTCAATTTTAAAAGTGCTGCAGGATGGATTTGGAAATCCAAAGTATGCTCCATGTCCTTTGCTCTCAAATATGGTAGCAGCAGGAGTTTTAGGAGTTAAGAGCGGAGAAGGATTTTATAAATATGCCTTGGAGGGTAAGGAGTTGGTGGTGAATGAGAAATTTAAAAATTCGTAACAAGTTAAAAATTTATTTAGATGTGTTTTGCGGTATATATCGGAACAAATGAAAAACAACAGATAAGTGAATGGAAAGAAAATGAAACGCTTATTTATTTCAATGAATTAACTGAAGATGATCAAATAGTAAAGAAAAAATTTACGAAAGCTAATGTGTACTATGTTGGCGCAAACACAGGCTGTTCATGTGGATTTGCTTGGGAGATTGAAAATTTTAGTGATCCCGAAGAGCAAGAAAGTAAAAAGTCACCTCAAAAGTTAATTGATTTTATTAAGGAACAAACAAAAAAGGAAGATTTAGAATTTTATTGTTGCTGGGAAGGTGATTGGGACGACAAAACCGAAGAAAATATCGAATTAAATATTCACGATGTTTCTCTGGATAAATATTATTTTATGGAAGAGAAAAGATTTATAGTTTTTAAGCAACAAGAATAAATAGGTACATTTAATTTACCATACCCTCCGCCTCCCTGATCTTCTTCCCAATCTGCCCGGTAAGTATGTGCCAAAACATTACAAAGTCTGAGCCCAGGCTATAAAATGGATAAGTAAAAGTTGCTGGTTTATTCTTCTCAAAAAAGAAATGGCCAAACCATGCAAAGCCGTAGCCAACAACAGGTATCAATATCAGTAATATCCATCTGCCGGTGATTATTCCTGCAACAAGACAGGCAAGTAATAAGAACGTTCCCGTAAAATGCAGTGAGCGGCTGGTAGCATTTTTATGCTCGGTAAGATAGTAGGGATAAAAGCTCCAAAAGGATTTGTATTTTTTTTCAGCCATAAATAAATGTACAAAAGTTTTTTATTGCTAATGCAAATTATCGTGAGAGGTGAAGGTTAGGCGAAAAAGAAAGCTTACGTTTCACGAAACTCTATTCCTTTTATTTCTTTTAAAGAATACAAAATTTCTGCCTCTCTATTTTTAGCAATGCCAATCTTCATGTTGCAAAACAACTGGCTTTGCTGTTCCAAAATGCTGCAATTAAATTGTTTAATAATTGTCATTACAAGATTCATGAGTGTATAATCAAATTCAAGGGAGTAAATTGTTTCAACCTGTTTTTGTACAATGGGTGTAAGTTGCAAAGCAAGTGAGGTAGCGGTTTTATATGCATTTATCAAACCGGGAACACCTAATAACGTTCCTCCAAAATATCTTACAACAATTACAGCAGTATTAATGATGGCTCTTGAATCCAGCTGCCCTAAGATTGGTTTTCCCGCTGTGCCGCCCGGCTCACCATCATCACTCACTCTAAAAGTATTTCCATCAGTACCTATTCTGTAAGCAAAGCAATGATGCACAGCTTTTGGATGTTCTTTTTTTAATTCCTGCAACCGCTTTTTAAAACCGGCAGCATCCGAAACAGGAAAAGCATAAGCGATAAACTTACTGCCGCGGTCTTTAAATTCTGCCTGTGATGGTTTTTCAATGGTAAAATAATGATCCATAATAAATAATGAAACCACGAATTAAATCGAATTATACAAATAGACACAAATTCTTTTTAATTCATGTAATACGCATAAAATTCGTGTAATAAAAGCACGATGCTACTTACTTATATTTGTATCTGGTTAATACAATAGACTAAAATCAGCAAATGCAGTATCAAAACACATTGGAATTTGCAAGGGAAATGGATGGAATTGATCCGCTTAAAGATTTCAGAGATAAGTTTTACATTCCGATCATCAATAAAAAACCATGCATTTATTTTGTGGGAAATTCTCTCGGGTTGCAGCCAAAAACCACGCAGGATTATATTTATAATGAACTGGAGAACTGGGCCAACTATGGTGTAGAAGCACACTTCCATGCAAAAATTCCATGGGTGGATTATCATGATATTTTTGTTGAGCCGCTTTCAAAAATTGTTGGCTGCCTGCCGCAGGAAGTTGTGGTGATGAATCACCTTACTGTTAATCTGCATTTATTGCTAACCACATTTTATCGTCCTGCAAAAGAGCGTTTTAAAATAATTTGCGAGGCTAAGGCATTTCCTTCTGACCAATATGCATTAGAATCCCATGCAAGGTTGCATAGGTTAAACCCTGATGATGTAATTATAGAAGTTGCACCACGGGAAGGAGAATATAATATCAGGACTGAAGATATTCTTGATACAATTGATAAACATAAAAATGAATTAGCGCTTGTTCTTTTTGGCGGTATAAATTATTACACCGGTAAAATGTTCAATATGAAAACCATTACCGAAGCTGCACACAAAGCAGGTGCTTACTGCGGCTTTGATCTTGCACATGCAGCAGGTAATATTGAATTGCATTTGCACGACTGGGATGTGGATTTTGCATGCTGGTGCTCTTATAAATATCTTAACTCAGGCCCCGGCAATATTGCAGGCGCCTATATTCATGAGCGATTTGTTACTGATACATCATTACCACGTATGGCAGGCTGGTGGGGCTACGACAAAGAGAGCCGTTTTAAAATGACTAAGAATTTTAAGCCAATACCAACTGCAGAAGGCTGGCAATTAAGTAACTCCCCCATCATAAGCATGGCTGCACACAAATCCTCACTTGATATTTTTGAAGAAGCAGGAATGGAAACTCTTTTTAAAAAATCAAAACTGCTTACGGGTTATTTATTATTTACTCTTGAAGAGATAAATACAAATTCAAACAAAAAAAGTTGGGAAGTCATCACACCAGGAAATGAAGAAGAAAGAGGTTGCCAGGTTTCTATTTTAATGTTACAAAAAGGAAAAGAAGTTTTTGATGCATTAAAAAAACATGGTGTGCTAACTGACTGGAGAGAGCCTGATGTAATCCGTGTTGCACCTGTACCACTTTATAATACTTTTGAAGATGTTTACCGATTCGCACAGATATTAAAACACCTTACAGATGTATAAGTTTAAATATTTTACGGAAGAAGATAATGAGAAGGTGATAGCATTCATGAAAGAATATTCATTTGCAACCATTGCAGGGATGGATGAAAAATATCCTGTGGCAACCCATGTGCCATTGGATATAAAACAGGTTGATGACAAACTTTTATTCACTGGCCACATCATGAAAAATTCAGATCATCATAAAGCATTTTTAAAAAATGAAAATGTATTGGTAATATTTAATGGTCCGCATTGCCATGTGAGTGCGAGCTGGTATCCCAATCCTGTACAGGCTTCCACATGGAATTACATGACCGTTCATGCACAGGGCAAAATAAGTTTCGGTGATGAAGCTGTAACAAAAAAGGCAGTTGAAGATCTTACCAATAAATATGAAAGTTCTGACAGTCCTGCCGCGTTTAATAAATTATCAAATGAATATATTGACCGTTTGGTGAAAGCAATTGTTGCCTTTACAATTGAGGTAGAATCAATAGATAATGTTTTTAAACTTAGCCAGAATCATGAACAAGAAACAAGAAAAAGCATTATAGAGAATTTACACAGAAATGGAAGTGGCGATGAAAAAGCAATCGCTGCAGAAATGGAATTACGATTGGGAGTACCAAAACAATCTACATGACAAGGGAACAGTTAATAAAAGAAATTTTTTCAAAAAGATCTTACCTGTGTATTGGTTTGGACACGGATATAACTAAGATCCCAAAGCACCTGCAACAACATCCTGATGCCATTTTTGAATTCAATAAGCAAATTATTGATGCAACAAAAGATACCTGTGTTTCCTATAAAATAAATACTGCCTTTTATGAAGCTATGGGAACAAAAGGGTGGCAAGCTATGGAGAAGACTGTGAATTACATCCCTTCCTCACATTTTAAAATTGCAGATGCAAAGCGTGGTGATATTGGGAATACCTCTTCACAGTATGCAAAAGCATTTTTCGAAACTTTAAATTTTGATGCTATAACAGTTGCGCCTTACATGGGTGAAGATTCTGTAAAGCCCTTTTTGGAATATGAAAATAAATGGGCAATATTATTGGGACTAACTTCCAACTCCGGAGCAGCAGATTTCGAAATGAAAAAAATACTTACTGAGATTGACGATCTTGAAGAAGGAATTCATGTAAGAAAACACCAGACTTCTTTTTTATATGAAACTGTTTTAGAAACTGCAAGCAAATGGGGAACACCCGGTAATTTAATGTTTGTAATCGGCGCAACACAGGCAGACCAATTAACAAGTATTCGCAAAATTATTCCTCACAATTTTTTGTTGGTACCGGGGATAGGTGCGCAGGGCGGTAATCTTGAAGAAGTATCCAAATATGGAATGACAAAGGATTGTGGTCTTTTGGTGAATGTTTCCCGTGCAATTATTTATGCCGGTGAAAAAGAAAATTTTGCCGAAGAAGCAAGAGCCATTGCATTGCAATATCAAGCAGAAATGAAGAAGTACCTTGAACACATACACGATAAGTAAAGAGATTATCTTTGTTACATCCAAAGCGAAATCATTAAAAATGACACAAGATTTTTTTCAATCCCCTGATTATTTTTTGGTAGATGAATTACTTACTGATGAACATAAACTTATAAGAGACTCGGTTCGTAATTATGTAAAAAAAGAAATTTCGCCTATCATTGAAGATTATGCACAGCGGGCTGAATTTCCACAGCAAATTGTAAAGCAGCTTGGCGATCTTGGATGCTTTGGACCAACAATACCGCAGGAATATGGTGGAGGCGGACTGGATTATATTGCCTATGGCTTAATGATGCAGGAGTTGGAAAGAGGTGACAGTGGTGTTCGTTCTACAGCATCTGTACAGGGTTCGCTGGTTATGTTTCCTATTTATCAATATGGAAGTGAAGAGCAAAGAAAAAAATATTTGCCCAAACTTGCCAGCGGCGAATGGCTGGGGTGTTTTGGATTAACTGAACCTGATTATGGTAGTGATCCTTCAGGCATGCTATCCAGTTTTAAAGATGCAGGAGATCATGTGATATTGAACGGCAGTAAAATGTGGATTAGCAATGCACCCTTTTCGCAGGTTGCAGTTATTTGGGCAAAAGATGAAAACGGCGAAGTAAGAGGGCTGATATTGGAAAGAGGGATGGAAGGTTTTACCACACCAACAACACATGGCAAATGGAGCCTGCGTGCAAGTGCAACAGGCGAACTGGTTTTTGATAATGTAAAAGTTCCAAAAGAAAATATTCTTCCTAATGTGAAAGGATTGAAAGGACCATTGGGCTGCTTAACTAAAGCACGCTATGGTATTGCATGGGGAACTATCGGTGCTGCAATGGATTGTTACGATACTGCTTTACGGTATTCAAAAGAAAGGATCCAGTTTGATAAACCCATCGGCGGTTTTCAATTACAGCAAAAA
Source organism: Chitinophagaceae bacterium (assembly GCA_028288585.1). Classification (GTDB taxonomy): domain Bacteria; phylum Bacteroidota; class Bacteroidia; order Chitinophagales; family Chitinophagaceae; genus Ginsengibacter. The sequence continues at coordinate 7,392 of JAQBNL010000068.1, forward strand.
AAACTGGCAGAGATGATAACAGAAATTACAAAAGCACAATTATTAAATTGGCGGCTTGGTGTTTTAATGAGTGAAGGCAAAGCAACCCCTCAGCAGGTTAGTATGGCTAAAAGAAATTCATGCGAAGTGGCTGCAAATATTGCAAGGGAAGCCCGCCAAATATTAGGTGGCATGGGTATTACAGGCGAATATTCAATTATGCGCCACATAATGAACCTGGAAAGTGTTATTACTTATGAAGGCACACACGATATTCATTTATTGATAACAGGGATGGATGTTACAGGAATAAACGCTTTCAAATGACTTCTGAATATCAAAGAATTTTCCTCACCGGCTTCATGGGCTCTGGTAAAACTTACTGGGGAAAGAAATGGGCTGATGCTTCAGGGTTTCAGTTTGTGGATGTTGATGAAATAGTAGAACAGGAACAGGGGAAAACTATTGCCAACATATTTGCACAGGATGGTGAAGAACATTTTCGCAACCTTGAAACAAATGTATTACGCAGATTAAACAATAGAAATAATATTATTGTGGCTACAGGTGGCGGCACTCCTTGCTTTAATGATAATATCTCATGGATGAATGAAAATGGAACTGCTGTTTATTTGCAATCTTCTGCTGAAAACATTTTAAAAAGATTGATAAGCGAAAAAGAGAAACGCCCTCTCATAAAAAATTTACAGGATGAAGAATTGCTTTTTTACATTACAGAAAAAATAAAAGAAAGAGAACCTTTTTATAAGCAGGCTGAAATAATCTTAAATGTTGACAACCTTGCTCACAATTATTTCCCTGAATTTTTAAACATTTGATCATGCATAAAGGATTTATCAAGACTGCTGCCATACTCGGGTTATTATCTGTTGCATTGGGCGCTTTTGCAGCACATGCACTAAAAGAAACCATTTCAGATTATGCAGTAACTATTTTTGAGACAGGCGTACGCTACCAGTTTTATCATGTTTTTGCTTTGCTTGCCGCAGGTATTTTGTATAAAGAGTTTCCAAATAATTTTATAAGATGGTCAGGCATATTTTTTATTGCCGGGATAATTTTATTCAGCGGCTCTTTATATTGCCTCACTTATATTAAAGGCGCAGTAATGCCCGGCTACAATTGGATCGGCGCTATTACGCCAATCGGGGGACTATTATTCATACTTGGATGGCTGTCGTTATTTTTAGGATTATTTCAAAATAAAAAACAAACTTCTTAAAACCCTTTAAACTTCTTAAACCTCTGGAACGTTTATTATCTTTGCCCTAACATGCCCAACACTTCTAAAAAGAAAAAAACTAAAACTCCTGATCCTGCTAAAATGAAACCTGAAACGGTTGAAAAAGTAGTTGCTAAAGAACTATGGAGAGATGAACGTACACATAAAATTATCGGTGCATTCTTCTTATTGATCTCTTTTCTTTTATTTGTTGCCTTTACCTCCTACTTATTTACATGGCAGGAAGACCAGTCTATACTTTCGAATGGAGCAAAAATTTTATTGCCAAAAAATGATGCTCCTGCAGCTAACATGCTTGGCACTGCCGGGGCTTACTTTTCTGATGTATTTATACGGAAGGGATTTGGTATTGCTTCTTATCTTTTTTGTACACTGTTTTTTATTTTGGGCGTTAATTTATTTTTTGGCAGGCGGTTATTTTCTGTAAGCCGTAATATTAAATATGTAATAGGCGGGCTTATAATAATTAGTGTCACTGCTTCTTTTTTAATGCAGGGCCAGGCATTTGCATGGGGTGGATCAGCCGGCGATACATTAAATAAATGGCTTCAGCAACTGATCGGCAAAGTAGGCACAGCCGCAGTTCTGCTGATAGCCGTCTTATCTTATATTATCTGGAGATTTAACCCGGTTTTTAAACTTTCTAATAAAAATAATTTAAATGAAGAGGGAGCAACCTTAATAATAGATGACTCATTTGAAACAAGGCAGGCTGATGAGAATGAATTAACATCTTTGGAAACCAACTCTCTCCAGCAAGTAAGCAATCAAATGATAGCTCCTAAAGAAGAGCCTATTCCAAACTTTGATCTGCAGTTAATTGAGAAGGAAGAGGCAGTCCATAGTCCACTGTCCACTATTGACAGCAAACCAATTGAGGAAAAACCTGTTCCCGATATTCCAAAGAGTAATCTTGAATTAGAAATAAAAAGTGTTCCTGAAAAAATTGTTGAAGAAATAACTCCCGCTACTAGAATAGAAACTTTAAAACCTTATGATCCTGTTCTTGACCTGAGAGATTATAAATATCCAAAACTGGATCTTTTAGAAACCCATGGCAGCGAACAAATTGTAAGAGATCCTGCAGAGCTGGAAACCAATAAAAACCAGATCATTAAAACATTACAAAATTATGATATTGAGATAGAGAAAATTATGGCTACTGTGGGGCCTACAGTTACCTTGTATGAAATAGTTCCTAAGCCCGGCGTTCGCATATCAAGAATAAAAAACTTAGAAGATGATATTGCGCTAAGCCTTGCTGCGCTTGGCATACGCATCATTGCACCAATACCCGGTAAGGGAACAATTGGTATTGAAGTACCCAATGTGCGCAAAACGGTGGTAAGCATGAAAACGTTATTAAACTCAGAGAAATTCCAACATAATAATTTTTCTCTTCCTATAGCTATTGGTAAAAAAATTGATAACGATAATTTTATTGTTGATCTTACCAGTATGCCGCATCTTTTAATGGCAGGTGCAACAGGGCAGGGAAAATCAGTGGGGCTGAATGCAATTCTTGTTTCGCTGTTGTATAAAAAACATCCATCACAATTAAAGTTTGTTTTAATTGACCCCAAAAAAGTTGAGTTAAGTATTTATAGCAAGATCCAAAATCATTTTTTGGCAAAACTTCCGGGCGAAGAAGATGCGATAATTACCGATACAAAAAAAGTAATTCATACACTCAATGCATTATGCATTGAAATGGATAACCGTTACGATCTTTTAAAAGAAGCAGGCACACGAAACATAAGAGAGTACAATGAAAAATTTGTTAGCAGGAAATTAAATCCTGAAAAAGGTCATCAATATTTACCATTTATTGTTTTGGTAATTGATGAATTCGCCGACCTTATTATGACAGCAGGTAAAGAAGTGGAAATGCCGCTTGCCCGCCTGGCACAGCTGGCAAGAGCAATTGGTATCCATTTAATAATTGCAACACAACGACCGTCAGTAAATATTATTACAGGAACTATTAAAGCAAACTTTCCTGCAAGAATTGCTTTTAAAGTGAGCAGTAAAATAGACAGCCGTACAATTTTGGATGTTGGCGGAGCTGAACAATTAATTGGTAAAGGTGATATGCTTATCAGTTATAACGGAGAATTAACCCGTTTACAATGTGCTTTTGTTGATACACCTGAAGTGGATAAAATTACAGAGTTTATTGGTGATCAGCGTGGTTACCCGCAGGCATTTTTATTGCCCGAATATGTGGATGAAAAAGAACTGGAAGCAAAGGGATTTGACCTTAACGATAAAGACCCCTTATTTGATGATGCTGCAAGGCTTATAGTTGCCAGCCAGGTAGGCAGCACTTCATTACTCCAACGTAGAATGAAGCTGGGTTACAACCGTGCCGGCCGCTTAATGGATCAATTGGAGGCTGCCGGAGTGGTAGGCCAAAACCAGGGCAGTAAAGCAAGAGACGTTCTTATTAAAACTGAAAGTGAGTTACAGCAGTATTTGAATGGCGGATAATATCTAGGATTTATTTCATTTATAGGGTATTAATTTTCTGCCCAAAAACATCCTTATTAATTATTTTACGTACTATCTTAAATATGGTAACTTTATTACCATGATTGCCGGTTATGAGATACATCGATAAATTATGCTTTCTTCTGCTTTGCTTTATTACTTTAGCTGCTAACAGTCAGACTTGCCCGCCGAATATTGGTTTTGAATCAGGAACTTTTAATAACTGGGATTGCTATTTCGGAACAATCTCAAGAAGTGGTGCTTTGGATCTGGTTCCCACTCCTCCAATTGACAACAGGCATACCATTATTACAAATTCTTACCCGCAGGCCCTTGATCCCTATGGCGGCTTCCCCGTAAACTGCCCAAATGGAAGTGGCTACTCAATCCGTTTGGGAAATTCAATAGCAGGCGGGCAGGCAGAAGGCGTAAGCTATACTTTTAATATCCCCTCAAATCAAAATGATTATAGTATTCTTTATAATTATGCAGTAGTTTTTCAAAACCCTGCACATCAAAAATGGGAACAACCACGGTTTACTTCTAAAATTTATAATGTAACTGATAATAAATACATTGAATGTGGTTCATTTGAATTCGCAGCTTCATCCAATTTACCTGGTTTTAAATTATCGATTTATGGCAATAATGTTTTTTATAAGCCATGGGCTCCGGTTACTGTAAACCTATCGGGTTTGGCGGGAAAAACTGTTCGCCTGGAATTTACAACTAATGATTGCGCCTTCACACAACATTTTGGATATGCTTACCTGGATGTTAACCAGGATTGTTCATCATCACCTATATCAGGTAATACCTATTGCGGGCAGGCACAATCAGTTATTCTTACAGCGCCGTATGGGTTTGCCACTTATAGTTGGTATACATCTGATTTTTCACAATTACTGGGCAATCAAAATATACTAACAATATCACCCGCCCCGTCGGCTAATACTACCTATGCATTAGCAGTAACTCCATACGACGGGTTAGGTTGCGAGGATACTTTATATAGTACAATTCATGTATCCACCGAACCCTTTAAACTAAATGTACTGGATGAAATTACCGGCTGCTCTACAGGAGTTGATTTAACATCCCCGGCAATTACTGCCGGTAGTACTCCCGGCTTAACCTTTACATATTATACTGATCTTAATCAAATTAATTATGTGCCTATTCCATCTAAAGTAACAGTAAGTGGAATATATTATATCAAGGGAGTGAATAACACAGGATGCAATGATATAAAGCCAATAATAGTAACTGTAAAAGAGCCTCCAAATTTAATTATTACAGATCCTGCAGGTGTATGTGTCCCTCAAAAAATTGATATAACCGATCCTTCAGTTACTGCTGGAAGTGAGGCAGGGTTAGTATTAAGTTACTGGAAAGATTTAGGAGCTACCGTCCCTTTACCAAATCCAAATGCAATTAATACAGGTGGAATATATTATATCATGGGTGTTAAAAATGGGGGGTGTGGCGCTGTTAAAGCGGTGAATGTTAAGATTGGTGAAATTCCAAATATTGTAATTCATGATCCTACAAGCTGCGGAAAAGTTAACCTTATGAATGCTGAGATTATCACAAGCAACATGCCCGATATTGATTATACGTATTGGACGGATGCGGCAACTACGGTGAGTGTTACAGACCCAGGTAATATTACTGTAAGTGGTATATATTATATCAAGGCATCTGCAAGTTCTGGCTGTTCAATCATTCGCCCGGTGTCAGTAACAGTAAATCCATTTCCTGATTTTACAGTTACAGATCCGGCACCAGTTGTATATCCCGCAATCACAGTAGATCTTACTTCAGCTGTTAATCAAAATACTGGCTTAACTTATACTTATTGGATAGATAGTTTAACAAGAAAGCCAGTTACTAATCCAAAAGCAGTTAGTAAAAGAGGAAGGTATTTTATCAGGGGTACTAATGAATTTGGATGTGCTGTAATAAAAGCTGTAAATGCCGTTATTATTCCGCCGCCGGAACCAATAGTATATGTGCCTACTGCATTTACACCCAATAATGATGGATTAAATGATGTTTTCAGAATTAAAATTATTGGCGAAATTGCTGTTAATCATTTAAGGGTGTATAACCGGTGGGGACTTCTTGTATACGATGATCCAAATTTAAGCCACAACTGGAATGGAAAATTAAAAGGTATAGAGTTGCCTGTTGGGGTTTATGTATGGGTATTAGATGGTATGGACACGTATTACAAAAAATATTTTACACACAAAGGCTTACTTACTTTAGTAAGATAATTATTCTATTCCCTGTACTACAATTACAATTTCTCCTTTAACGGTTTTTTGTTTAAAGTAATTACACACTTCCTGTAAAGTTCCGCGTTTATTTTCTTCAAACATTTTAGTCAGCTCCCTGCTAACACAGCATTGCCGGGTTGCGCCAAAATATTGTATACAATCTTCTAAAGTTTTTACCAGCCGCATGGGTGATTCATAAAACACCATTGTTCTTTCTTCAGTTGCAAGTTGCTTCATCAATGTTTGCCTTCCCTTTTTTTGCGGAAGAAATCCTTCAAATACAAACTTGTTTATAGGCAACCCGCTGTTTACCAGCGCAGGCACAAATGCAGTAGCGCCAGGCAGGCATTCAACTTTAATATTATTCTTTAAGCATTCTCTTACCAGTAAAAAAGCGGGATCACTAATGCCCGGCGTTCCTGCATCTGTTAACAGGGCCATTATTTTTCCCCCGTTCATTTGATCTACCAAATGCTGTAACACTTTATGCTCATTATGCTGGTGATAAGGAGTAACCGGTTTTTCAATATTATAATTGCGTAACAAAACAGATGAAGTTCTTGTATCTTCTGCTAAAATAAGATCAACCGTTTTTAAAATATCAACAGCCCTGAAAGTTATATCAGCAAGATTACCGATAGGAGAAGGAACTAAATAAAGCATATTAAATGATGTGAACTGAATATTCTTCCATCACTGGGTTGGCAAGCAATTTCTTCGCTGCATCTTCTGCAATTAAAGCTGCTTCTTCTTTTGATGGAGCTTCTATTTGTAAATTAATGTGCTTACCAATTCTTACATCATTTACATTTTGTAAACCAAGATTTTTTAAACCGTCTGATACCGCCTTTCCCTGCGGATCCAATAGTTCTTTTAATGGCATTACTTTTACTTCAGCCGAAAATATCATGTGAGTTTATTTTTATAAATGAGAGATAATATAATGTAACCAATAAATATAACAGGCACTGCAATCCATTGTAAAAAAACAGCGCTGATAACTGCACCCACAATTAATATAACCTTAGGCAGATTATTTTTAATGCTATAGTCTTTAAATTTCATTCCCATAAAAGGAATATTGCTGACCATTAAATAACTCAACAATATTATTAATACATATAGTGTCCATTTATTTATTAAAAGATTTCCAATGCCCAATGTGGCTGCATTAAAATGTAATATCAAAGGAAAGGAGGCTATCAATAATCCTACAGGTGGAGTTGGCAGCCCTTTGAAATTATAAGATTGTGTTTCATCTAAATTAAATTTAGCCAACCGGTAAGCCGCTGCACAACTCAAAATAAATGCGGGCATTAACCATATCATTGAAACTTCCAGGCCATTTTCTTCTCTTGCAAAACTAAACCGGAGCAATTGGTATAAAATGGCTGCAGGAGCAACGCCAAAACTTACTATATCTGCCAAGGAATCCAATTGTTTTCCCATGGATGATGTTGCATGCAAAAGACGGGCAACAAACCCATCTAAAAAATCTATGATGGCGGCAATGCCAATAAAGATGGCAGCCCATGTTAATTTTTCGGGAATGTTGAAACTGCTGCCACTAAATTCATCATTCACATAAATTATTACTGATTCAGTTTGCAATGCAAATACGATTGCAATGCATCCAAAAAATAAATTCAGAAGCGTAATGAGGTTAGGGATTTGTTTCATGCAGTAACCGGGCTTTTCATTAACGATTCGATATCTTCAGCAGTTATAGGAATATTTTTCATCAGGTCTTTATTACCATGTCGGGTTATCCAGAAATTATTTTCAATTCTTATTCCCATTCTTTCTTCTTCTATATAAATACCGGGCTCAACTGTAAATACCATTCCTGCTTTTATTGGTTCCGTTCTTGTACCCAGGTCATGCACATCTATACCAAGATGATGAGAAATACCATGGTATAAATATTTCCTGTAAGCCCTGTTCTCAGGGTCTTCGTTTTTTACTTCTGATTTTCTCAGCAATCCTATTTTTTGAAATACAACGGTAGCCTCATCCCCCACTTTTTCCGTGTAATCAATAATACTTATACCTGGCTTTAAAATACTGGCGGCATATTGATGCAAATGCAAACATGCATTGTAAACAGTTTTTTGCCTGCGCCCAAATTTTCCGCTAACAGGAACTGTTCGTGTAAGATCAGCAGCATAGTTACCGTAGCTGGCGCCAAAATCCATCAATAACAATTCTCCATCTTTACATTCCTGGTTATTGCTTACATAATGTAATGTTCGTGCCCTGTCGCCACTGGCAATGATACTTCCATATGCAGGACCCGCAGCTCTCTGCGATAAAAAGGAATGATATATCTCCGCTTCAATCTCATGTTCCCAAACGCCCGGCTTAATAAATTGCAAAAGCCTTCTGAAAGCAACATCTGTAATATCAATAGCCTTTTGCATTACTTCAATTTCAAGAGGAGTTTTAATTGCCCTTAATTCTTTTAAAATTTTTGCACTGCGACTGTAATTATGGGCGGGGTAGTGCTTACGCATTTCCTTTGCAAACCTGTAATCCCTTACAGGAACAAGATTGGCTTTGCGATCATTTTCATTTGTATTTAAATAAATTGTATCAGCCAAATGTATCCATGGCTGCAACATTCCATCCAATACATCTAACCAACCAACTGTTTTTATCCCTGAAATATTTTGTCCTTCCGATGCTGTTAATCTATGCCCGTCCCACTTTTCTTTTAATTCATTTGGCCGAACCAATACTAATACTTCCCTGTATTTTGGATCGGGATTATCCGGGAATAATACCAGCATCGTTTCTTCCTGTTCAATGCCTGTAAGCCAAAACAGGTCAGAGTTTTGTTTAAACGGATATAAAGCATCCCCGTTCATTGGCAATTCATCATTGCTGTTAAATATGGCAATGGAATTTTTCTCCATTTTATCAGTGAACCTTTTACGATTCTGAATAAATATATCAGGATTGAGTGGAAGATATTTCATTTGCAAGAAGTTTATGCTGCAATATACAAAGCCCTGTTTTAAATGTACATCTTAGTATTAAACATACAAAAAAGTGTAATTAATACACACCAAAAAACTTAAAAAAAGCATTGCCGTAAAGCAATCGTCTTCTACCTTTACAACCTCAACAAACGATTGCTATATGCCAGTACCTACAATGATTTCATTGCAGAAGAGTGTACTTATTAACCTGGGAATACGATCGGCAGAGAATGTTCACTACCAACTATCTCCCGATGAATTAACGGAACAAACTATAACAAGAAAGGAAGGGGTTTTAAACGATACAGGTGCGCTGGTAATAAATACAGGTGAGTTTACAGGCCGTAGTCCCAAAGATAAATTCATAGTAAAAGACACCATCACTTCAGAAACTGTACACTGGAATGATTTTAATATTCCGATAGAGCCTGAATATTTTGATCAGCTCTATACAAAAATGCTTGATCATCTTAATAAAAAAGAAATATGGGTACGTGATTGTTATGCATGCGCTGATACTGCATACCGGCTTAACATCCGTGTGATAAATGAAAATCCATGGAGCAATTTGTTTGCCTACAATATGTTCTTACGGCCTCATGAAGAAGAGCTTGAAAATTTTAAACCTGACTGGCATATAATTCAGGCGCCATCTTTTAAAGCAGATGCAGCAACAGACGGAACAAGGCAGCACAACTTCGCTATAGTAAACTTTACAAAAAGAATAATATTAATTGGCGGCTCAGGTTATACAGGTGAAATGAAAAAAGGAATTTTTACTATTCTTAATTTTATTTTGCCACATGATAAGCATGTATTAAGCATGCATTGTTCTGCCAACATGGGCGATGATGGCGATACGGCAATATTTTTTGGATTAAGCGGCACAGGCAAAACAACTTTGAGCGCCGACCAGCAAAGACATTTAATTGGTGATGATGAACATGGATGGACAGAAAATACTGTATTTAATTTTGAAGGCGGATGCTATGCAAAAACCATTGATCTGAGTGAAGAAAAAGAACCAGAAATATTTCATGCCATACGGCCAGGTGCCCTTGTAGAGAATGTAACTTTTTTTGAAGGCACAAATAAAATTGATTTCTCCAGTAAAAAAATAACTGAAAATACAAGAGTAAGTTATCCTTTGGAATTTATCAGCAATGCATTGCATCCATCAATTGGTAAAACGCCAAAAAATATTTTCTTTTTAACGGCTGATGCTTATGGTATTTTCCCTCCCATAAGTAAATTGTCAACAGGGCAGGCAATGTACCAGTTCGTTAGTGGGTATACTGCAAAAGTTGCCGGCACCGAAACAGGTGTTACTGAACCTAAACCTGCATTCAGTGCATGTTTTGGAGCTCCATTCTTTCCCTTGCACCCCGGAGAATATGCTGAACTGATGGGCAAAAAAATAAGAGCTCATAAAGTAAATGTCTGGCTGGTAAATACCGGATGGAGCGGCGGGGCTTATGGTATTGGGAAAAGAATAAAATTAGATCACACAAGAGCCATGATAACCGCAGCGCTGGAAGGCAGCCTGGATAATGTAGAATATGAAGCCCACCCAATATTTGGTATGATGATGCCCAAAACATGCCCTAATGTTCCTTCTGAAATTTTAAACCCCCGAAATACATGGGCAGCCAAAAATGAATATGACACAAAGGCTAAGGAACTTGCAAAGCAATTCATAAAGAACTTTGAAAAATATGCAAGTGGGGCCAGCGAAGAAACTGCAGGCGCTGCACCGAAGGTATAGCTCCCCATAATATTAATTATCAACCCTGCTTCGGCTGGGTTTTTAATTGCCGGGAATTTAAGCGCCACTTATTTGAACAAATCTGAATCAACAATTAAATATTATCTTCAACAAAAAAAATTATTTGTGCGGTGATAGAACAGATATGCTTTGATTCCAGAACCGGGGATTTATACTAACTCTTTAGAAATAATTTTTTATACCAAAACTAAAAGCGTAATTCATGACTCCTCGCATTTTTAAAAAATCAGCAACATTTCTCTTTATTTTTTTTATCTCTTCCTGCTTATATGCTCAAAATTCTATAAGCGGTAAAATAATCACGCATGATTTAAAGCAGGCTTCCAATGCAAATGTTTTATTGCTTAATCCTTTTGATTCTACTTTAGTTAAGGGTATTATAACAAACAATGAAGGAGCGTTTTCTTTTCAAAATATAGCTGATGGAAAATATTTAATAAGCTGTAGCTACGCTGGTTTTGAAACGGTTTATTTTCCAGATATAAATCTATCTGCAAAAAATTCAACGACTGATATTGGCACCCTTACTTTAAAGCCGGAAATGGTAAATCTTAAAACTGTAACTGTCGTTACTAAAAAACCATTGTTTGAGCAAAAGATAGACAGGATGGTGGTTAACGTTAAGAATAGTATTACCAGCGCTGGGGGAACCGTTATTGATGTATTGCAAAAGTCACCTGGTGTAACAGTAAACAAACAAGCCGGAACAATAAGCATGAATGGGAAAAATGGTGTGATGATAATGATAAATGGAAAAATAAATTACATGCCACCTGAAGCAGTAGTACAAATGCTGAGTGGAATGAATGCAAGTAATGTTGAAAGAATTGAATTGATAACTACACCACCTGCAAAATATGATGCAGCAGGCAATGCCGGTTACATTAACATTGTGCTTCTTGATAATCCGGATATCGGATTTAACGGCTCTTATTCTGTTACCATTGCTGCATGGTATGGTACATCCCCCTCGGCTAATTTTAATTTTAATTACCGTACCAAAAAAGCAAATCTCTATGGGTCTTACTCATTTGTGCGCCCGGATAAAATATTTACCCGAACCATTGATAACTATCGAAAAGTAATTTACCAGGGAAATATTACAGAAACCAATTCCCGAAGTAACCGGGACCCACTGCGGGTTGTGCATAACATAAGGCTGGGATATGATTATCAAATAGGCAAAAAAACCACGCTTGGATTACTTACTGCCGCATACGATAATAAATGGACAATGAACGCCGTAAATAATATTTATAAACAGGTGAATAATAAACCTGACACAATTATTAAAGTTAATAATAACGAAATCAATCAATGGAAACACTGGATGGGCAACATCAATTTGCAACATAATATCAGCAGTGATGAAGACATTACTTTTAATATGGATTATCTATATTATGATGATAATAACCCGAACACTTACTATAATCAATATTATAATCCTGCTAACCAGTTACTGGGTTCGGAAAATACGAGGAGCGCCAAAAAAACCATCATAAAAATTTTACCTGCCCAAATAGATTATAAGAAGAAATTAAGTGCGAAAGCTGAACTTGAAACGGGAATTAAAACAGTAACCTCTACATTCACAAATGATGTAAGTGTGGAGAATTTAATACAATCTTCATGGAAGGCTGATAGCAGTTTTACTGCAATATATTTTCTGAAAGAAAATATTTCTGCAGCTTATGCTTCTGTAAAAATTACTGCCGGCGAAAAAACCAATATCAAAGCGGGTTTGCGGTATGAGTATACCAGCTCTGACCTGCATACCAAAACACAAAAAAATATTGTAGATAAAAAATATGGCAAGCTTTTTCCTACCTTTTATATTTCCCAGAAATTAAATGATGCCAGCAGTGTTAATTTCAGCTATAACCGGCGCATTAACAGGCCTGCATTTACTGACCTTGCCCCTTTCACAATTTTTCTTGATCCATATACCTTCATAACAGGCAATTCTGCGCTGCAGCCATCTATAGCAGATGCTGTAAAAGCAGATTACATTCTTAAGAAGCTGGTATTTTCCGTAGGCTATACATACGAATCCAATCCAATTGGAGCCTTCCAAACAGAGGTGGATGTCGCCAGCAATAAACAATATATCACCTCTAAAAATTTTAAAAGCACACAAACCATTGATGCATCTTTATCGCTGCCCTTAACAATAACAAAGTGGTGGGTTTCGCAACTAAATGTAAATACTGCCTGGCAAAAAACAGAGGCGGATTATAAACAAAAACCAATAAGCATAACAAATTTCAATTACAACTTATCAGGCTTCCAGAATTTTACATTGCCTAAAAATTTTGCTGTAGAATTATCAGGCTTTTATCAATCTGCCGGCCTATTCGGTACTTCAGTAGCCAAAGCTTTCGGACAATTGAATGCAGGGATTCAGAAAAAATTTGTGAGAAATAGCAGCAGCTTAAGATTTGGAGTTGATGATATTTTTTCAACTATGAAATGGAGATGGGCCTTTAATTTGCCAAAAGAAAACTTTTATACAAACACACAGATTCAATTAAGCAGGAGAATATTTAAACTTACCTACAGTAAAAATTTTGGCAATAAAGCGCTCAAAGATAAAAGAACAAGGATAACTGCATCAGAAGAAGAAAGACTGAGGGTGAAGTAAATTGGTTTTAAAACAGCCCGTACAATTGTGCGTCGATCTGGTTAATTATTTTACCAAGATCTTCTTCGTTTTCGGCAAACTTATTTTTATCAGCATCAATAATTAATAGCGGACCTTCTTTATAAGTGCCGATCCATTTATTATAAAATTCATTCAGTTTTTTTAAATAATCGAGGCGAATATTTTCTTCATACTCCCTGCCCCGCTTTTGTATTTGCGCAACCAATGTTGGTACAGAGCAATTAAGATATATGAGCAGATCCGGTGGTTGCACCATGCTTTTAAGCGTTTCAAAAAAAGTATAATAATTATCAAAATCCCTTTTAGCCATCAGCCCCATATCGTGAAGATTGGGAGCAAAAATATTAGCGTCCTCATAAATGGTCCTGTCCTGTATTACCGTTTCAGTACCACGATGAATTTCCAGTAATTGTGTTAAGCGGCTGTTTAAAAAATAAATCTGGAGATTAAAACTCCATCTTGGCATCTCATCATAAAAATCATTTAGATAGGGATTATGATCTACATCTTCAAATTGCGGAATCCATTTATAATGCTTGCTTAATAACTCGGTTAAGGTTGTTTTACCGGCGCCAATGTTTCCGGCTATTGCGATATGTTTTGGTTTTTTAGCTTTTGCCATGCCCCTGTCCCCTAAAGGAGTGTTTTGTAAGTTTAATAATAATTTGAAATGCTGCTAAAAATATAGAATTAAATTTAATTGGGAAGTTTTATTAACAACATAATCCTATAATCCACTAATCCGATAAATCATAGTTCAGACAACCATTAGAAATAATTCAAGCCTATTGCTTCTCTTACTAATTTAATTGTGGCTTCTGCGCTTTTCACCGCTTTTTCAGCACCCTGTTCCATTACCTTTTGCAGGTATTTTTCATCCTGTAAAATACTATTCACTTTTTCACGGATAGGAGAAATAAATTTCACCATATCCTCAGCAAGCTGTTTCTTCATATCTCCATAACGGATAGTACAATTGTTGTAATCTTCCTCATATTTCTTTATTACTTCTTTTGAAGAAACAAGGTTCATCAGTAAAAAAATATTTTCAATATAAACAGGTTTAGGAGAATTATTTTCTGTCGGACCGCTATCTGTTTTTGCTTTCATTACTTTCTTTCTTATCAATTCATCATCATCAGCTAAATACAATGTCGCCATTTGGTTTTCACTCTTACTCATTTTCCCCACTCCATCTAAGGACGGAACTTTTACCAGTTCATTACTGAAATTAAATGCTACCGGTTCAGGAAATACTTCACCATACCGATGATTAAAACGGTTTGCAAGATTTCTTGCCATCTCAAGGTGCTGCTCCTGGTCTTTGCCTACTGGTACATATTTAGCCTTATGTAAAAGAATATCTGCAGCTTGCAAAACAGGATATGTCAGCAAACCTGCATTTACATTTTCCGGCTGCCTCCGCACTTTTTCTTTAAATGTAGGAGTTTTTTCAAGTTCACCTACATAAGCCATCATGTTCAGATACAGGTATAATTCGGCTGTTTCATGTACATGACTTTGGCAGTACAAAGCAACTTTATCCGGATCCAATCCACAGGCAATATTCTCTGCCAAAACACGGTGAACATTCGCTTTCAGTTCTTTGGTATCAGGATGCGTAGTTAAAGAGTGCAGATCAGCAACCATAAAAAAGCATTCATATTCATCCTGCATCTTTACATAATTACGGATAGCACCAAAGTAATTACCCAGGTGAAGAAAACCTGTTGGGCGAATACCACTCATTACTATTTCTTTCTTCTTATTCATAACCGGGCGAAGATAATTCATTCTGTTTGTGGTTTACAGTTTATAGTTTGTAGTTTATATTTGTTTGATGGAAGTGAATGATGCCCTTATTAATAATTTAGCGCAGCTTACAAGACTTGAATTTAATGATGCGGAAAGAGATGAAATAAAAAATGATCTGCAAAAAATGATCGCATTTATTGACAAGCTTAATGAACTGGACACAACAGGCGTAGAACCTTTACTCCACATGAGTGAAAATGTGAATGTGCTGAGAGAAGATGAAGTAAAGGGAAGCATCAGCCGTGAGGAGGCGCTTAAGAATGCGCCTTTACATGATGAACAGTTTTTTAAAGTGCCGAAGGTGATAAAAAGCCCCCTGTTCCACGAAGGGGGAACTAAGAATGGAGCCATCCACTAAGAATTTGTTATTTTATTATTGGGGAAATAATATAAAAAAATCAAGAGAAAAAATAATCTTTCGTTTGAAAATAGATAAAAATATAAAAGATAATTACGAGCCAAGTTTCTCCTTAGGGGAACAGGGGGCTTCCATCATTCATCTTGATAAAATAAATAAAAGCTATTATCTCGGGAAGCAGGAATTGCAGGTACTTAAAGGCATTTCCCTGGATATTTTAAAAAATGAATACGTGGCGTTGATGGGACCAAGTGGCAGCGGCAAATCTACTTTAATGAATATTTTGGGTTGCCTTGATTCGCCATCTGGTGGAAAGTATATTTTAAATGGAAAAGATGTAAGCAAAATGCCTGACAATGATCTTGCAGAAGTCCGTAACAAAGAAATTGGATTTGTATTTCAGCAGTTTAATTTATTATCAAGATTAACGGCAGCGGAAAATGTTGCATTACCATTGGTTTACAACGGCACTCCAAAAAAACAAAGAATGGAACAGGCCCTGGAAATGCTTAACAGGGTTGGATTAGCAGACAGGAGCCATCATAAGCCTAATGAACTTTCCGGCGGGCAGGGGCAACGTGTGGCTATTGCACGGGCATTGGTTAATAACCCTTCTATTATATTGGCTGACGAACCAACAGGAAATCTTGATTCAAAAACTTCTGTTGAGATAATGGAAATTTTTGGAAAGATACATGACGAAGGAAACACCGTTATTCTTGTTACCCATGAGGAGGATATTGCCAATTATGCCCACCGCGTAGTACGTTTAAGAGATGGTATTGTTGAAAGTGATACCCCAACTCCTAAAGGGGCTTTACAGCCAGCTTAATTTTTTCAATTAAATATTTTTTCAAATCTGCCAGGGCTATAGTTTCAGAAGAAAACCCAATATAGTTATCAGGGCGTATTAAAAACAAAGCTGAAGTTTTTACTTTGAATTTTTTAAAAGCCTCTTCATTTATTTCATTCTTAATTACATCAAGAAACTCAAATTTTACAAAGAATGAATTTTGTATATCCTGCTTTTGATCATCCCTTAATAGGGTATCAAAAAGTAAAATGGTAAAGCCATTAAATTTTAAATGCTCATCAATAATTTTTGAATTGATCTTTACAAATGGAACAAGGCTGCCTGCCTGCAACAAATTATTATGTTCTGAATAACTCAGGATCGATTTACTGTAATTGATACCTATTTGTGATACGGCTCTAAATGCAAATCGTCCAAATTTTTTTATCGCAAGCACACGACTTAAAAGTGGAGGAACAATATGTAAGCGTACTATCTTCAAAAACCAATTATCAGAAGTAATAACAGAGAATGCCCTGTCAGTGGTTTTTACTAACTGTTTTGCAACAGGCAATCTTTCTTCATTATAAGAATTTAATAATGCTGCATCAGCCTGGCCATTCACAACAAGCGCCAGTTTCCAGGCAAGATTATACGTATCCTGCAAACCGGTGTTCATTCCCTGTCCGCCTGCAGGACTATGCACATGTGCAGCGTCTCCGGCAAGAAATATTTTTCCATGGGCAAAACTATTTACACTCCGGTGATGAACATGATAAACAGAGAACCAGTTAGTGCCGGTAAAATTCACATCAACTTTTATTTGCTCCTGAACTACTTTTTGTATCTGCGAAAAATCCGTTACTTCTGAAGGAATAAATTGTTTTGGAAAAGTGCCTATTAACCTGAAGCGGTTATCTCCCCGCATAGGAAAAAGCCCGGCAAAGCCTTTGGCTGTTAAACAAACGCTCAAACAATCATGCCCCCAGGGCCATTCTGCAGCAGTATCGGCAACAATAAAAATATTCTCATAAGTACCACCCCTAAAAGGAAGCTGTAACTGGTGACGAACCTGGCTTTTAGCGCCATCCGCACCTATAAGCCAATCAGCCTTGATTTGTATTTGCTCACCAGAATTATTATCTGCAATCGCAATAACTCCCTCATTATTTTGTGTAAAGGTTTCTAATGAATGTTCCCAAAGCACATCTCCTCCAATCTCTTTTAAATGATCATACAATATTTTTTCATTTTTATTTTGCTCCAGAACAAATAGAAATGCATAAGCGCTTTGCCCCAGCCCCAGTTGCTGTAATGGAACTTCATAAACCCTATGCCCATTAACAATGATCTTAATTTTATTAGCAGCAGTTCCCTGTTCCAACGCCTTATCTGCAATGCCCATCTGCTCATAAATCTGTAAAGTTCTTGCCTGCACAGCTAGTGCCCTGGATTCTTTTACTATTCCCGGTTTGGAATCAATAACCATACAATCAACCCCAAACCTTTTTAGCTGGCATGCCATCATTAATCCTGTAGGCCCGGCACCACAAATCAATACCTTTGTTTGGAGAGTCATTATTTTTATCTAAGATTAAAACTAATTAATTTTATAGGCAATGGCATTAAAGATATATACCAAAACAGGCGACCTGGGCAAAACAAGTTTGATCGGCGGAACAAAAGTTTCCAAAAGCAACATCCGCCTTGAAACCTATGGCACTATCGATGAATTGAATTCATACATTGGTTTGGTTAACGATCATTGCAAGGATGACCATTCAAAAGATATTTTAAAAGAGATACAGGACAGGTTATTTACCATTGGTTCCTCACTTGCCTGCGATCCTGATAAAGAACAAAAACTAAAAATCCCTGATCTTAAGGAAGAAGACATTACGCTGTTAGAAAAAGAAATTGATGCGATGAATGAAACCTTACCCGGAATGAAACATTTTATTTTACCGGGTGGTCATGTTGCAGTTTCTACAACTCATATTGCCCGTTGTGTTTGCCGCCGTGCAGAAAGATGGTGCGTAAATATGCAGGAACAAAATTTATTTGTTGAGCCTTTAGTGATAAAATATCTCAACAGGTTAAGCGACTATCTTTTTGTTTTGGCAAGATATATCGGGCACTTATTACAGGTAAATGAAATAGCCTGGAAGCCAAGAGTATGACCCTTACTTTAGTTTTATTATAGTTCTTAAGCTGCTAACCCGTCGTTACCTCTCTTAATCATGGGTTGCTTTTTCCCGTAGGTTAATGATCGCCACAGCCATTCAAAAGGCCCAAACCTAAAGTAGTGCAGCCATATTGAGGAGAAGATGAGCTGGAATATCCAAACCGCTGCAACAACATAATATAATTGATGAAAACTTAATTTGTTATAGTATCCCAATCCATACCCATAAAAAAATAAAGTGCAGATTAAACTTTGTATAAGGTAATTGCTGAATGCCATTTGCCCAACGTTCGCCAACGCTTTCATAAGCCAGGGAACAATGCGGCTTCTGTAGAGCAATATTATAAGGCTTGCATGCCCAACACTAAGAAAAACTCTTTTTAAATCATATAACAATTCATGTGATACTCTATACCGGTCAAGATAAGCTCCGTAATCAATCGATCCAACTTCTCCTTTCATGAACATGAAATACCCTATAGGTATGCCTACCCCGTATCCCACCAGTAGTCCCATAAAATAGGTTGAAGAAGAAAGTTTATTAGAGAAAAAACCAAGACCAAGTAATGCCATTCCAATGAACATCATACAAAGTGAATCCCATATGCCATGATAAACTCCCCATGTCTGGCTGCCTGCATTTCTTTGTAAAAGATTATCAAATACAGTTGTATAACCTGAGCGCATTTTACTAATGTTGCTATCTATTCTTTCCCGGTCAGGCCGCCAGCTTTCCATTTCCATCCATGTGGTTTTTGCCTGTTGCTCTTTATCAGTTAATTTTTTTCCTGCCTTTTCTGATGCCACTGCTTCCAGGTATGCTTTCCTCGTATCCCTGCTATCATTATACCATAAAGAACTTTTAAGCATCCCAATGCCGATACAAATAATGCCTAAAACAAACAACCATTTAACTGCCGTTTTTCTAAAAGGATAAAGCACCATTCCTGCAATGCCATATAAATATAAAATATCGCCCCACCATTGAAAAAGATAAGCATCAATAACGCCAAACAGTACCAAAAATAACAACCTGCGATAATAAAGTTCAGCTACCGTTACGCCTCCCACTGTAGTTTTTTTATTCATAGTAAATAAGATCATCCCCGCACCAAAAAGCATGGAAAACAACCCCCGCATAGTTCCTGCAAAAAACACTTCGATAATTTCGTGAGTATAAAAATCGGTGGTATTATGAGCGCCTCTTCTGATGGTGTCGCTAAAACTCCAATCTATGCCAAAGCCCGGTATATTCATAAGCAGGATGCCGCACAGCGCAACACCACGAATGATATCAATGGTTTTAATACGTTCTTCAGCAGCTACCGGCCGTGGTATCTCTACGGTATTTGATGGTGGAATATTTATATCCATATATAAGTTTTTAACGCATAATATTTAAGATAAAACAGGCATGGTTCCAGGTGGCGGGTTATGTAATGTGCGAGGTAAACTTTTACCATAACTTAACCGGCGAAGCAACCATTCAGCAGGCCCATAATTAAAATAGCGTAACCATATAACACTAAATACAATTTGTACTACTATAACATCTGCTGCAAACATGTAAAGCTGAAACTGTGTTAACCTTGCAAAATATCCCATGCCATAACCATAAAAGAATATAGTGCAAATGATAGTTTGCAGCAAATAATTGGTAAGCGCCATCTGGCCTACGCATGCAAAAGCTTTCCATACCCGGTTTAAGAAACCAACAGATAAAAGCAGCACTACAATGCCTGCATATCCTGTTGCCATTAGTGCTCTTTCAACAGGGAAAAAGAAATTGTATGGCAATGAATACCTGTTGATATATTTTAAATAATCCTGCACGGCAAGCCGCTGGTAATGCAGCCTGTACCAGCCCAGCAGTAATCCGGCAGCTATACAGATAAGTCCTAAAAATAAATATGTACTTCGCGAAAAGCGGCTGTTAAAGAATCCTGCTTTATAAAAAAACATACCCAATAAAATCATACCGCCAAAATCCCAGATACCAAATTGATACGTCCACCCCGCTTCCCGCCACTGCGTTCTTTGCAAAAGGTAATCCCAGGTTTTTCCATAATTATTTTCCCGCATGGCTTTAATATTTGGCTCATCTTTTTTTATATCCACTTTTGTTGATGCAAGTCTGCCTTCCCATGCGCCCTTGTCTTGTTTTTGAAGTTTTGATAAAGTATCTTTTTTAATAATCACACCCGGCTTTGCTTTAGTAAGCGAATCTTTTTCAAACTTTTTTTCCAGGCCGGTTAAAACAAGATACCTGTGATACATCTTTTTATCATCAGCATAACTCCAGTAATTTTTTCCGCAATAAATTAAAGTGAGCAATATTGCTGCTATCAATAAGCTGCGGCGGGAAAGTTTTACAAATGGAAAAAGAAGGATACCCATAACACCTAAATGAAAAAGCACATCATTTGTCCATAACAGGAGTATCCCATTAACCAACCCGAATATAATCAGCCATAATTGGCGCTTAACAAAAACATCACCAGCGGGCTGTTTGTTCGGTTCACTTTCTTTGGACAGGAACAGTATCATAGCCGCCCCAAAAACAAGTGCTATCAATGCCCGCATTTTTCCATTAAACAATAATTCTATTGTTGTAAATACCCTGTAATTCCATCCCCTGGTCTGAAGCAGGAGCTGGTTCTGCTGCTGGTTGCTAAAGCCGCCAAATATCCATACGCTTACTAATAAACCACCTAACACTGCAATACCCCTAAGAACATCAAGAGATTTGATACGAAAGGTAAAAGCGGCAGGTGTGTTGGAAATGTTTTGCTGCTGCTCTTCGGAAGAAGTATTTGTAATCATTAGCAGAAATTTTGGTAGAAGAAAATAAAAGCCAGTATGAATGTAATTTATTTTACAGAAAAAAAATTAATTACAGCCAGAAAAAGATTTGCATGCTTTGCAATTAATGCATACACATCAAATTAAGTAACTTGAAAATGCAATTATTTGGAATGAAAAAACTTATTCCGCTGTTATTCATATTCTTTTTTATTGGATGCTCCCCTGCAACCAACACTAAAGAGATTGAAAGATTAAAGGAAGCAGCATCACGGGTAAGCATAATAAGGGATACCTGGGGCATACCACATATCTATGGCAAAACTGATGCAGATGCGGTGTTTGGATTAATGTATGCTCAATGTGAAGAGAGCTTTGAAAGAGTGGAGAGAAATTATTTGGAAATAATGGGCCGTATGTCTGAAACAGAAGGCGAAGGATATTTACTGCACGACCTTAAAATGAGATTGATAGATGATTCATCTGCAGCTATTGCCGATTTTCACCAGGCCCCGGAATGGCTAAAAAAATTATTGCATGCGTTCGCAGACGGAATAAATTATTATCTCTATAAACATCCTGAAGTAACGCCTCTTGCTGTAACACATTTTGAACCGTGGTTCCCTCTTATGTTTACTGATGGCGCTTACATTTCTACCAATACCGGCGGCCTGGAAGTAGAGGATATGAAAAATTTGTACGGCAACGACACCCGGTTTTCGAATCCAGGCGACAGTACATTAGCACCCGGAGAATCAGCAGGCTCCAATGCTTTTGCCATTGCGCCCTCTAAAACAGCTGCTGGTAATGCCATGCTTTATATTAATCCCCATGTCTCCCATTATTTCCGTACAGAAATGCATATAGTAAGTGATGAAGGTTTAAATGCATACGGGGCAGTTACCTGGGGCCAGTTTTTTGTTTTCCAGGGATTTAATGAGCAATGCGGCTGGATGCATACTTCATCAATGGCAGATGCCGCTGATCTATATGAAGAAAAGATTATTGAAAAAGGGAAAGACTTTTTTTATCAATATGATGGAGTGCTAAAACCTGTTTCACAGAAAAAAATTCTTATATCTTATAAAAAAGATGCCGGGGTTTTAGCAGATTCAATCACTATTTATTATACTCATCATGGCCCTGTAATGGGAAGCAGGAATGGCAAGTGGCTAAGCTTAAAACATCAAAACCGTTCAATAAATGGATTGATACAATCGTGGGAGCGGATGAAAGCAAAAAACTTTGATGAGTTTAAAAACACCATGCAGTTAAAAGGAAATACAAGTACCAATACCATGTATGCAGATAATAAAGGAAATATAGCTTACTGGCATGGCAACTTTATTCCAAAGCGGGATACTGCATACAATTGGAATTTACCGGTAGATGGAACTACCTCCGCAACCGAATGGAAAGGCATTCATGAAATAAATGACATTGTACACATAGAAAATCCGCCGCAGGGTTGGATGCAAAACTGCAATTCAACTCCGTTTAGCGCTTCAGGTTCCGGCACATTATATCCCAAAAAATATCCTGCTTATATGGCTCCTGAAGCAGAAAATTTCAGGTCGCTAAGAGCTATTAAACTAATGGAAGAAGAAAATAAATTTACTATCGAAAAACTAATTGCCGTTGGCTATGATCACTATCTCCCCGTTTTCGATAGTTTGCTGCCACCGTTATTTCTTGCTTACAATGCTTTACCTGGTTCTGATCCGGCACGTGTTAATTTAAGGGAGGCAATAAATCTTCTTCAATCCTGGGATAGAAAATCTTCTGTTTCTTCTGTAGCTGCTACCATAGCTGTTTTCTGGGGCTATCAACTTATTGCCTCTGATAATTCACCCGATAAAAATGATCAAATTAGTCTCATCAGATCAGTAGTAATAAATACATCAGCCATTCAAAAATTTGAAGCTTTGTACACAGTGCTTTCGGGGCTGCAAAAAATGTATGGAACATGGAAAATTGCATGGGGAGATATTAACAGGTATCAAAGAACAGCAGGAACATTTTACCCGGTATTTAATGACCAGCAACAAAGTTTACCCGTTGGTATGGCGTCTGCATTCTTTGGTTCATTACCCGCATTTGAATCTGTTTGGCACAACACAAAAAAGCAGTATGGTGTAGCAGGAAACAGCTTTGTGGCTGTAGTGGAATTTGGCGAAAAAGTAAAGGCCAGGTCAGTTGTGGCAGGCGGACAATCTTTTAACCCGCAGTCAAAACATTTTATGGACCAGGCACAAATGTTTATTGATGGTAAATTCAAAGAAGTATTCTTCTATAAAACAGATGTTGAAAAGAATAGTGAAAAGAAATATCACCCGGGAGAATAACAGAATCCATTAGCATCAAATAATCTTTCCATCTTTCATGTGCAGGATACGATCGCTCATTTGAGCAAGCTCTTCGTTGTGGGTTACAATTAAAAATGTTTGCTGAAAGCGATTGCGCAGATCAATAAATAAATTGTGTAATTCTTTGGCATTGGCGCTGTCTAAATTTCCCGTAGGCTCATCCGCCATAATTATAGAAGGATTATTGATAAGTGCCCGTGCCACGGCAACTCTTTGCTGTTCGCCGCCTGATAATTCATTAGGTTTATGCTCTTCCCTGGCTTTTAATCCTAAAATATTTAATAAAGATTCGGCTTTTTCTGTCACTTCCTTTCTTTTCCTGCCTGCTATCCACCCGGGAATACAAACATTTTCCAATGCAGTAAATTCCGGAAGCAAATGATGAAACTGGAAAACAAAACCAATATGTGTATTTCTGAATGCAGCTAATTTTTTCCCCTTTAATTTATCAATTCTCTCATTCTCTAAAAATATTTCGCCTTTATCCGGATTATCCAAAGTGCCAAGAATGTGCAGCAGTGTGCTTTTTCCTGCACCCGAGGAGCCGGCGATACTTACTATCTCGCCTTTGCTTATTTCTATATCAACCCCTTTTAATACCGGCAGTGAACCGTAATTTTTATAAATATTCTTTGCAACCAGCATACTTAAATGTAAAATTTAAAATACAAACGGGTACTAAAAAATACTTCCCATGCATCTTTTTCGTTTGTAAATGCAACAATAATAAAAGAAACCCGATTGTTATCCGCAAAAAACAACTTTTGGTTATATCAATTTAACTTTTACATTTGCGGAAAATTAAGAGGTTATCTTTTGATTTTTAAAAAGAAGAATATATATGTTTTGGACGTTAGAATTAGCTTCACACCTTGAAGATGCACCCTGGCCCGCTACCAAAGATGAACTGATTGATTACTCAATTCGCAGCGGCGCCCCTATTGAAGTTGTAGAGAACCTGCAGGAACTGGAAGACGAAGGCGGGGAAATTTATGAAGGCCTTGAAGATATTTGGCCCGATTACCCCAGCCAGGAAGACTTCTTTTTTAATGAAGATGAATATTAAGAAAGCTTAAAGTTATAAGCTGTAAGGAATACAAGCCATCCAATTTTGGGTGGTTTTTTATTTGCAGTATATTAAATTACCACAAAAAAGACACTAAGACAGAAAGGAGCACAAAGATTTCCTTTGTGAATCTTAGAGACTTGGTGTCTTTGTGGCAATAAAATTATTTTATCTCCATCGCCAGTAAACTGTCATTTTCCAGGAAGGCTTCCAGCTCATCTCCCACTACACATTCACCAACGCCGGCAGGTGTACCGGTAAAAATAAGGTCACCAATATTTATGGAGAAGTAATTGGAGATATTGGCAACTATCTTATCAAAACTAAATATCATCTCAGCGGAGTTGGCTTTTTGTACCAGCTCTTTATTTTTTTTAAAAGAAAAGTTGATGTTCTTTTTATTGAGCGCCGGGGTAATCTCTATAAACTTTCCTACGGCAGCAGAGTTATCAAAAGCTTTGGCTTTTTCCCAGGGAAGCCCTTTTTTCTTCAGCTCATCCTGTATATCTCTTGCGGTAAAATCAATGCCTACGGTTATCCCGTTATAATAATTGCCTGCATGTTTTTCCTGGATGTATTTCCCATTCTTACTAACACGCAATACCAGCTCACATTCATAATGAAGCTCATTGGTAAATTCAGGATAATAAAACGGAGTATGGGTTTGAAGCAGGGCACTTTTAGGCTTCATAAAAATTACCGGTTCATCCGGCACCTCGCTACCCATTTCCTTAGCATGATCAGCATAATTTCGGCCGATACAAAATATTTTCATAAAAAGCTGCTTTTAGTTAGGTCCCGAGGTTGATAAGCGAAAATATAAAAAAACAATTTAAAAAAAGAATTATCTGTAATCCCTGCCATAAGAACTAAAAAGATAAGTTATTTACAAGGCTCATCGTTTTATCAATCCCAATTG
This sequence comes from Chitinophagaceae bacterium, assembly GCA_028288585.1. Lineage (GTDB taxonomy): Bacteria > Bacteroidota > Bacteroidia > Chitinophagales > Chitinophagaceae > Ginsengibacter. Next base: position 33,143 of record JAQBNL010000068.1, read on the forward strand.
CGGCAAAGCTTTCTATTACTTCAACACATTTTTCAATTTTAATTTTTACAACAGGTATTTCTTCTTTAAACCATTTACTAAGCACATATTCCACCTGCATTCCTTTTGGAAAATTATTGCCAATGCCAAAGCGCAACTTGGGATATTCATCAGTCCCCAGGATATTTTGAATATCCCTTAAGCCGTTATGCCCTGCATCACTCCCGCTTTTCCGCAACCGAAGTTTATCTAATGGCAAAGCAAGATCATCTACAATAGTTAAAGAATTTTCCAGTGGAATCTTTTCTTTATCGAGCCAGTATTTTACTGCCCTGCCGCTAAGGTTCATGTAGGTGGTTGGCTTTATACAAATAAATATTTTTCCTTTCCATTTTACTTCTGCCACCTCCGCTAACCGTTTTGACTGAAAAAATCCGCCATGCTTTAATACAAATGCATCGGCTACATCAAAGCCAATGTTATGGCGTGTATGGGCATATTCATCGCCAATATTTCCAAGACCTATGATAAGAAATTTAGACATGTTACCGGCGAAGATAATAATCTATACATTTGTTTTATGGTAAAGACCTGGCCGCTATATGCAAAAATTACTGCGCTTATACTTTTAATATACCTTGTACTGTACGGTTTATATATAGGGCAGGATATTTTAGCGCCCCTGGGCTTTGCCTTTCTTTTTGCAGTTTTATTACGCCCCCTGGAAAAAAAATTTATTCAATGGCACATACCTAAAATTTTGGCGATAGTGTTTACACTGGTAATTGCTATTTTATTTGTTGCCGGGCTTGTTACTTTTTTATCTAAACAAATAACCTCATTTGTAAAAGACATTCCTGCCATCAAACATAATCTTAATGACTTGTGGAGCCAGTTTCAGCATTGGCTTACTAATACTTTTAATTTATCAAGAGCGCAGCAACAAAAAATTATCCAGAAGGCTACTGCAGATACGATGGATAATATTGGCCCTGTTGATACAATAGGTGTTGTAACTGCCTCCGTTGCCACTATTATCCTTATCCCTGTATACGTTTTTCTTTTTCTTTATTACCGCACATTATTGTTACGTTTTATAGTAGAACTATTTGAAGAAAAACAACAGGAAAATGTATACAATGTTATCCAGGAAATAAGATATGTAGTACAGCATTACATTACAGGATTATTAACAGAAACCAGCATAGTTGCCGTACTTAATATAACAGGTTTATTAATTATAGGCGCCCCGTTTGCTATTTTGCTGGGTATCATTGCTGCCATCCTTAATCTCATCCCTTACATCGGGGGACTGGTAGCCGTTTTTCTTACCGCTTTAATTACATTCACCAATACAGGATCAATCAGTACATCGCTTTGGGCAATTGTTATATTCATGATTGTTCAGCTTATCGATAATAATTTTTTAGTGCCTAAAGTAATTGCCTCAAGGGTAAAATTAAATGCACTTATCTCAATAGTGGGTGTACTTATTGGCGGGGCTTTATGTGGCGTAAGCGGCATGTTCCTGAGCATTCCATTAATAGCAATTTGTAAAGTAATATTTGATAAGGTAGAAGAATTGCAGCCATGGGGCAAGCTTTTGGGGGATGATATGCCAACCACTACAGTTCTAAAACATGTACTGAAGAGAAGACGTAAGGCAAACACTTAATTAATGATGAGCATAGGGAAGCCAAAAAGAATTTAAAATATTTTATAACCAACATCTTGTCAACTTGCGGATAGTATTTAAATATTTTGAGCTGCTCTTTTGGGTCGCTTCCATAACAGTGCTGGCGTTAATGCCACCCGGTACTGATCCTCATTATTCATTCTGCTTTTTTAAAATGCTTGGAATTAATTTTTGCCCGGGTTGCGGTCTTGGCCATTCCATCAGTTATTTATTTCACGGAGATCTGCAGGGTTCTTTCTCATCCCACCCCCTGGGTATTTTTGCAGTCATCATTATTCTATACAGGATATATAAATTATTAAAATTTCATTTCTTCTCTAAAAAAATAAATTATGCAATACGACAATAGCGGCAGCGCCATCAATCCTGTTTTTTTAAAATACCTGTATGATGTTACTCCCGAAGAATTAATAACCATCAATTCACGTACTAAAGGTTTCAGCGATGATGAGCTTACAAATTTTTGCATGATATACCGGTCTAAAAGGAAAGACCCCCAAACGATTTTATTATTATGCCTGCTGGGGCTTATCGGGGTATCAGGTGTTCACAGGTTTGTTATAGGACATATCGGGCTCGGAATACTATATTTTTTTACAGGCGGCCTGTGCCTGATAGGAACCATTGTGGATGCGGTAAATCATAAAGACCTCGCAATGGAATATAATTCCCAGATGCTCGCTGAAACGTTATCAATGCTCAATATGATAAAGAGGTAATCTTTGTAAATAAGAAATAAGAAAGTTAGATCTCACCCTTAATCAGTTTCTGCATAGATTAAACTGTTCAACTTTCTTATTCCTTATTCCTTATTTTTAATTTCTTATTATCATTTATTATTTCTCTTTTCTTTATACTTTCTTTCATTATCGCTTCTATATTTTACCCGAAATTTGCCGCTCAATTATAATCAATGATGAAACTGTATTTCTTACTTCTTATTTCATACCTCTTACCCCATACTTCAAAAGCCCAGCCCGACCGCTGGCAGCAACGCATAAAATATGTAATAGATGTAAGTGTTGATGTAACAACTAATATCATCAAAGGCAAACAGATCATCACTTATACAAACAATTCTCCTGATACATTAAACAGGATATTCATTCATTTATTCTGGAATGCATTTAAGCCCAACAGTATGATGGATGTAAACAGCCGCAGTACCGAAAATCTTGTTTTAGGAACAGCTAAAGATGGTAAGCCTGTAAAAGATTTTGACAGGCGTTTTAGAAAACGCGTTGCTGACCTTACGCCGGATGAACAAGGCTGGTGCAATGTTTTAAAATTTAATTATAACGGGAGATCACAAAAAACAAAACTGCATGAAACTATTTTAGAAGTGATTCTTGATAAACCAATATTGCCAAAGTCATCAACCGTTTTTAATACTGAATTTGAATGCCGGGTGCCAAAGCTTTCACGCCGCAGCGGCAGAGATAGCCAGGAAGGGATCCGTTACAGTATCGGGCAATGGTATCCAAAAATTTCAGAGTACGATTATGCCGGATGGCATACAGATGATTATATAAGCCGTGAATTTTATGGCGTATGGGGAGATTTTGATGTGAACATTACCATTGATAAAAATTACAAATTAGGCGCAACAGGTGTACTGCAAAATGCATCAGCTATTGGATGGGGTTATGATAAAGACGGCACTGCATTAAAACCTGTGCAGGGGGATGTAAGAACATGGAAATTTTCTGCAAAAAATATTCATGATTTTGTATGGGCAGCCGATCCTGATTACAAACATTTTACAAGGCAAACAGCTAACGGACCATTATTGCATTTCATTTACAAAAACAACGATTCAACAGAAGCAAAATGCAAGGCAACTGCAGACTCCTGTGTTATGATATATTCTTTCATGGCAAAAACATTTGGAGCTTATCCCTATCCTGTTTATTCATTTATACAGGGCGGTGGCGGCGGTACAGAATATCCCATGGCAACACTGGTAAAAGAGTTTGGTTTTGAAACCGCAGTGCACGAATGGTGTCACAGCTGGTACCAGATGATACTTGGCACCAACGAAAATCTATATGCCTGGATGGATGAAGGCTTTGCAGATTATGCAGAAGCAAGGGTATTGGCATGGCTTCGTAAAAAAGATTTTTTTGCAGGCGCATCTGAATATGACCGCTATTTTAATTTAGCAAGAAGCAGGTTTGATGAGCCTATGAGCACCCCTGCTAATTTGTTCAGTACTAACCTTGCCTATAATACAAATTCATATTATAAAGGAGCGGTTTTTTTAAGGCAGCTTGGGTACATAGTTGGCGAAGAGAATATTGATAAAATATTATTGGAGTATTACCGTGAATGGCGCTTCAAACATCCTGATCCAAATGATTTTATCCGCATTGCCGAAAAAGTAAGCAACATGCAATTGCAATGGTATAAAGAATATATGCTTAACACTTTGAAAACGGTGGATTATGGCATAGATAGCTTATGGGAAGAGGATGGTGTGTCAAAGATCAGGTTGAAAAGAGTTGGAGAAATGCCAATGCCTCTTGATCTTGAATTAAGATTTAAAGACGGCACTAAAGAATTACATTATATACCACTCAGTTTAATGTTTGGAGAAAAGCCTCTTGAAAATAATACACCCAGGGTTGTTCATGAAGAATGGAAGTGGACACATCCTACTTATATTGTAGAATTTAAAAGAAGGCTTACCGATCTGAAAGAAGCAGAAATAGACCCTACACAACGGCTGGCAGATATTGAGAGAAGAAATAATTTATTACACTTAAATTGGTAACGCCTGAAATAAATATAAGAAGGGCATTGCCGGAAGATGCAGACCTGGTATCACATCTTAGTACCATAACATTTGAAGATACCTTTAGAGGTACCTGCACAGATGATGACCTGCAAAGCTTTGTAGACTATGCTTTTACTGCCGGTGGAATTTTAAATGAATTAAAAGATGAGGATGATCTTTATTTTATTGCTTACTGCAATAATATAGCCGCAGGATATATGAGGCTGAAAGAAGACTACAAGGATTATCCCGCTATTAAAAAATATAAAGCGCTGGAATTAAAAAGAATTTATGTTCTGAAAGAATACCAGTCCAAAAAAATAGGAGCAGCGCTGATGGCCTATGCTTTGCAGGTAGCTGAACAAAAAAATTATGAAGTACTATGGCTGGGCGTTTGGGAACATAACGAAAAAGCAAAATCATTTTATAAAAAATGGGGCTTTACTGATACAGGAGATACCCATCCTTTCCCTATTGGCAATACGCCGCAGACCGATCACTGGATGATAAAGTTTATTGAGAAGCGTTAACGTATAAAATATATTTCTGTTCAAAGAATTCTTCTTCAAATATTTTTTCAATTTCCCATGCTTTTGGCCGCAAGCCACTTTCAGATATTTCTTTTGAAAGATCCCCACCTTTTAAACAGATCAATCCTGATATTTTTTTAGGCTGATCAATGGGTCTCTTTTTAAGCAGCGGTTTGCTCCAATACCAAAGATCTTTTAGTGGTGCTACAGCCCGTGAAACTACTACATCAAATTTTTTATCTTTTATATCCTCTGCCCTTGTATGCTGTGTAGTAATATTAGTTAATCCAATTGCATTGGCAACTTCATTAACCACCTTTAATTTTTTATTAATGCTGTCAACTAAATGAAACTGTACTCCAGGAAAAAATATAGCAAGCGGAATTCCCGGGAAACCGCCACCGGTGCCAATATCAATAACATTATATCCATCAGGAAAATCAAACTGTGTTGCAATTGCCAGCGAATGAAGTACATGATGCTCATAAAAATTCTCCATATCCTTTCTCGAGATCACATTTATTTTTTCATTCCATTCAGTATATAAATCTTTCAATGCAGCAAACTGCTGCAATTGTTTTTCAGTAAAGTCTGCAAAATATTTTTTAATAATCTCCATGCTAATAATATAAACTTACAAATATTGAGACCGGCATTTGTGGGTTAGCAAGTCTCCCCTATCGGGGGAGATTTAGAGGGGGCCTTACTTCCACGTCTTCCTGGGCTTCTTAATCATCGCCACAGAAAAAATTATATAATAAAAAAACATCCAGATATCCAAAATTAAAAACCAGGGAAACAGATCTTTTTCATCCAGCCTGTTCATCGTCTTATAAAAAATAAAAAATTGTATTATCAATCTCACAGCAAAAACTATTAAAGCTAATTTCCAGCTAAAGAATAACATGCTTGCAATAAACAGCGGGTAAAAAACACCATGCGATAAAGAATATAAACCCAGCAAAAATTTATGAAGTCCCTTGTAATACCTTCCGGTTGAATAATGCCGCCGCTTTTGCTTCATCCATTCTTTCCATGTGCGTGGCGGTTCTGATAAAGTAAAAGCATCTTTATCAACCATGATTTGCGTATTGGTTTTTGTTGCAGCAATATTTATAAAAAGATCATCATCACCGCTGGCAACATGATTGTGAGATGAGAAACCTTTGTGCCTGAAAAAAACAGATTTCTTATAACTTAAATTTCTTCCCACCCCCATGTATGCCAGTCCTGCGGCGGCATAAGAAAGATATTGCAGTGCAGTATGAAATGTTTCCCAGCGGATAAGTTTATTCAAAAATTCTTTCTTTTTATGAAAAGCTCCATAGCCCAAAACGATCTCTGTATCTTCTTTATAACCTTCCTGCATTTTTTCTATCCAGTATTCACTGGCAGGAACACAATCAGCATCTGTCATCAACAGCACTTCATGCTTTGCCTCTTTTATCCCAATACTTAACGGGAATTTTTTACCGGGAATAAATTTTGCTTCCTGTTTTAGCTCTACTATTTTTAATTGTTTAAAAGTTCGCTGGTATTCATCAAGAATATATTTGCTTTCATCAAACGAATTATCATTTATCACAATTACCTCATGCGTGGTCCGGTATTTTTGAACCAAAGCCCCCGGGAGATTTTTAGCTAAATTTGCCGCTTCATCTCTTGCACAAATAATTACAGAGACAGGATGTGTTTGTGAAATATTTTTGGAAGGCGCATTATAGAATGCAAGGCGTGAAAAGAAGAACAGGTAATAAAATATTTGAACAGCGGCAGCTAAACAAAAACAATAAAAAATAATTTGAGCAATAAGAATTGGTATCATGTATAATTGGTCACGCTAAGACGCAAAGAAAAAGTAAAAGTCGCAAAGAACCACTTAGCGTCTTAATTCTCTTTACTTTCTTAGCATGAAAAAAATAAAATATTTTGGCAGCATTACAATTTCAACTTCAGCATACAGATAAAAATTCCAAAGCAAGAACGGGAAAGATAACCACTGATCATGGAAATATCCTCACGCCTATCTTTATGCCGGTGGGTACCGTGGGAAGCGTGAAAGCCGTTACCCAGCAACAGTTAGAGCTTGATGTAAAAGCACAGATCATTCTTGGTAATACTTATCACCTGTTTTTACGTCCTGCAATGGAAGTAATGGAAGCTGCAGGGGGCCTGCACAAATTTATGGGATGGAATAAGCCCATACTTACTGACAGCGGGGGCTACCAGGTGTTTTCATTGAGTGGCACAAGAAAGCTTTCTGAAGAAGGCGCCTTGTTTCAAAATCATCTTAACGGCAGCAAGCATTTATTTACACCTGAAGTGGTAATGGATATCCAGAGAATAATTGGCGGAGATATTATTATGGCGTTTGATGAATGCCCGCCGGGAGGAAGTGAATATGATTATGCCAAAACTTCTATGGAGTTAACGCATCGCTGGCTGGACAGGTGCATAAAACGCTTTAATGAAACAGAAGATAAATATGGCTACTCACAAAACCTGTTTCCCATTGTACAGGGCGGTGTACACCACGACCTGAGAAAACTTTCCTGCGAATACATCTCTTCAAAAAATGCTACAGGCAATGCTATTGGCGGGCTAAGTGTAGGTGAGCCAACAGAAAAAATGTACGAGATAAGTGAGTTGTGCTGTGATAATTTGCCAACCGATAAGCCACGTTATTTAATGGGCGTTGGTACACCATGGAATATTGTTGAGAACATCGCATTGGGTGTTGATATGTTTGATTGTGTGATGCCCACCCGTAATGGCCGCAATGCCATGCTGTTTACCAGCAATGGCGTAATTAATATTGATAATAAAAAATGGGAGAAAGATTTTTCACCCATTGATGATGGCATTGACTGCGAAGTGAGCAACCATTACAGCAAGGCATACCTGCGGCATTTAATAAAGAGCAAAGAAATTTTAGGATTGCAGATAGCCAGCATACACAACCTTGCTTTTTATTTAGACATAGTTACCAAAGCCCGTGAGCATATTGCAGCAGGAGATTTTGTTGGGTGGAAAAATGAAATGGTGGTGAAGTGGCAGGAGAGATTGTAAGATTTCATATAATTTCAATTTAAAAAACATGCCGGTTTATTATTTAATGATTCATGCCAAGCCATTGAAACATAATATTGAAGAGTTGGATGTAGCTGGAGCGTATGTAAATTGTTGGATTGTTTCTGATAAAATAGAAGAAGCTGAACAAATAGCCAAACAAAAATTACATGAGCTAAAGTGGGACACTGTAAATGTTGAAGAAAGTACTGTTATTACTGAAAAAAATTACCTGAATGATCCTGCAGGTATGGAAATCTATGAACAAGTTCTTATTGATAAAGAAGTTTACACTTTTCACACCTATGAATCAGAAGATAATTCATGAAAAATCTTGACAACTCTCTCAACCGCTTCCTCTCAGCCCAACAACCCATCTATCCCCAGGTATTAAAAGAATTACGCAACGCAAACAAAGCCACTCACTGGATGTGGTTCATCTTTCCGCAAATTGAAGGGCTTGGATATAGCTCAACAACAAAATACTATTCAATAAAAACAATTGCAGAAGCAAAGGAATATATAGCGCATCCAATTTTAGGAGCAAGATTATTGGAATGTTCGAACATCCTTTTAAACATCAATGGTAAAACAGCAGATGAAATTTTTGGTTATCCTGATGATCTGAAACTAAGATCAAGCATGACACTTTTTAATTTCGTTGCACCCGAACAAAAAGTATTTGCAGAAGTTTTAAAAAAACATTTCGCAGGTGAAGAGGATCAAAGAACTCTTCATATTCTTACAGAAATGAATATTTAGTTTTTATATGGAAAAATTAAAAGCACTTGCAGAATCAGTCAGAACAGAATTGAACCTTAAATATGATCGTGAATCTGTTAAGTTTATTGAAGGTTTTATTGAAAGAACTAAAATAAATCTTGGTGAAACACAAGTTGACGGTTTTATTAATTCCCTGGGTGCATTTATAGGGCAGTGCATTATTGAGAATTATGGCGGTGAATGGAAGTACGATAATGAAACAGGAGTAACCTCTGTTTCAATTACTGATCAAAATATAGCATATCCCTTTGGCAAAGTGAGAAAGCAATTTGAAAATGGATTGGAAGATTCTGTTTATTCTTTCTACAATGTTATTCCCATCGTTTTTAATATTGAGAAAAGAAAATAGCCAGGCATTTAAACAATCCCCTTGAATCCTATCCCTTGTCTTCCTCTAAATCCTCATGAGCATCTCCCCCTAAACTGTAATAATTATTTTCCTCATCTTCTTCTCCTATTTCTTCATTGTTATCATCCTCTTCTGCGCCGGGCACATCAAGGTCATCGCCGGTAACGGCAAGCTCTTCTCTAATTCCCAGGTCCGCATCCTGCTCACCTAATGCAATAAGATCATCAGCAGTAACATCTGCATCAGTTTCCTGAGCAATAATATCATCATCCATATCACTAATAACAGGCAGTGCATCACTGGCCGCAGGCATTTTCACAGAAGGATCGGGCAGGGCAGAAGAATTTTGTGTGTTAGAACGGGAAAGATTTTCCACATCAACATCAACTCTTTCGGCATCGGGCTGGTTTAAAATGTCATCCTTTGCAGGATAGTGAGGATAGCCGGGAAAATCTTTTTCTTCATCATTACTTTTTTTATTTGCCATAATATGTTTTTTATATATACAGAAAATGTTGTGCCGCATTTTATTTTAACTTTTACCCCAGAGAAATAAGTTAATAGAGTATTCGCACAGCGTTGATTGACTCTCTGCGTTTTCTCTGCCTCCCCCGTTCTCTGCGATTAAGGATTGCATAATTTATAATCCACCATTCCATAATACAATTTTTTATCTCATCTTTGAGTAACCTTATTACAATGTCCCTGAATAAAACTTTTAGCATGAGGAGATTTACAATATTCATTATCTCTTTATTTATTTACAGCAACCTGGCAGCGCAGGATAAATTACTGGTAGTGGAAGGCAGCCCGCCTAACCTGTATCTTATACATACTGTTGCTCCTAAAGAAAATTATTACAGCGTAGGCAGGATGTATAATGTTTCGCCCAAAGATCTTGCACCTTATAATGATCTCACTTTTGAAAAAGGCTTGTCACTCGGGCAAACTATTAAAATCCCACTGGGAGTCAACAATTTTTCACAGGGCGATGCTCCAAAAGAAAATGAAGTGCTTGTACCGGTATACCATATCACGCAGCCAAAGGAAGGGCTGTACAGGGTTAGTGTAAGCTATAATAAAGTACCCCTTGATGCATTAAAAAAGTGGAACAAATTATCCGGCGATGCCGTAGGTTCGGGCACTAAATTAATTGTAGGCTATTTAAAAGTTTTAAAAGATCAGTCGCCGCTTGCATCGCAGGCACTGAAAGTTAATCCTCCAGACCTGGCAATTAAAAAGGTCGATGATAAAAAACAAACTGCTACCAGCCAGCCTAAAGAAAAAATTACAGAGCCCCAACCAAAGGAAGAAAAATCCATTGTAAAAGAAAAACCACTGGAAAATACACCGGTAAGAACAAGCGGTACAATTAATTTTAACGGCGGAAAATTTAAAAGCCTGTACAACGATCAAATAAAAAACAGGCCATTGGAAAATGAATTTGGCGCCGCAGCAATATTTAAAACAACCAGCGGATGGCAGGATGGAAAATATTATTGCTTTCATAATACTGCCGAGCCGGGCACCATAATAAAAGTTACCAATAATGCAAACGGCAAAGTTGTTTATGCCAAAGTGTTAGATGCCATCCCTGATATAAAACAAAACGGCGGGTTGTTATTACGCATCAGCAATTCGGCAGCAGATGAATTAGGTGTTTCAGATAATAAATTTGATTGCTCGGTGAGCTATGCGAAGTAAGCCCCTCTAAATTTCTCCGCCTGAGGCGGAAGACCTTGTAAGTTCCTTAAAATTTAAAGCCTCTCAAGAACTCTTCAACACCCATTCTTTTTTTTCCTTCCAGTTGTAATTCAGTGATCGAAATATAGCCATTGGTGGAGGCGAATTTCAAAAATGTTTTTTTATCAGTTTCAAATTCTCCTGCTGCAATTAAAGGTTTGGTAATTTCTTTTTTTGCCTTGTATATTTTTAAAGTTTTACCATTCAATAAAGTAAAGGCGCCGGGGTAAGGCGAAAGCCCGCGGATAAGATTATATACTTCATCAACCGTTTTGCTCCAGTCAATTTTTGAAGTCTCTGTAGAAAGTTTGGGAGCATGCTTTAACATGGTCTGACCCCCGAAGTTTTGGGGCAGGCTGTCCCGGTCTGACCATGTTTGTGGAGATTCTCTTAAAGTATTTCCAGTTAATTCTTTCACTGTTTTTACTAAAAGATCACCGCCAATCTCTTTCATTCGGTCATGTAATTCGCCTGCAGTTTCATCTTCGCCAATGACTATTTTTTCCTGCAATAAAATATTCCCTGTATCAATTTGATGTTGCAGTTTAAATGTGGTTGCACCGGTTTCTTTTTCTCCATTGATGATAGCCCAATTTATTGGGGCAGCACCACGGTATTGCGGCAACAGGGATGCATGAAGATTGATGGTTCCCATGGGAGGCATATCCCATACAGCTTCGGGCAACATACGAAAAGCAACTACCAACTGCAGATCAGCGTTTAAAGATTTTAGTTCTTCTAAGAAAACAGGATCTTTTAATTTTTCGGGTTGTAATATTTTCAATCCTTTTTCCAAAGCAAACTTTTTTATTGCGCTTTGCTGTAAATTCATTCCCCGGCCTGCAGGTTTATCCGGGGCTGTAATCACTGCAACAATATTATATCCCGCCTTTAATAATTTATCAAGAGAAGGCACCGCGAATTCCGGCGTTCCCATAAAAACAATACGCTCAATCTTTGTGAATGAAGAAGAAATATTTTCAGCCATGAGCAAATGTAAGGAACACATTGTTCCCCCTTCAGGGGTTAGGGACAAAATCTGTATAGAGCAAATATTTCTTTCTTATTTTTTTGAAGGCATTTAATCCCGGCTCCCAGCTTTTTCTTATTTCATTTTCTGAAAGCCCTGCTTTTATCTGCTGCATTAACATGGCATTGCCCGCAAGCTTATTAAAGAAATAATCTTCCTCCTGCGGCTTATCTTTTTTAGGAATTAAAAAGAATTTGTCTTTATCAGGAAACAATTTATATGCATTAATAAGCCAGCTTAATTGAATCCTGTTATTTACTTTTTTATATACAGCGTCGGGACCTGCATTAAGATTCCATCCATAGCAAACCTGGTTTTTTAATTTTGGTTCCTTAGCGCCTTCTCTTGCAACCGGGGTGAATGTATATAAATTTTCAGGCAATGATGGATGCCCGAATATTTGAAAAGGCTTATCCGTGCCTCTGCCCTCACTTAACACTGTTCCCTCAAAAAAGCACGTGGATGGATACCAATAAATGGATTGTATTTCAGGAAGATTAGGAGATGGTTTTACCGGCAGAACATACCTGCTTTTATGATCATAATTTTTACACTTTATCACAAGAAAATGAAATGGGGTATCAGCAGAATTACGGGCCTGTTGGTAATAACTATAGGTTTGATTGGCGGCAGGGGTAAGCCATTTTTCTCCCGCTATCATCATTGCGTATTCACCCATCGTCATACCATACACTATGGGTACCGGCATAACACCAACACCGCTTTTAAATTTGGGCTCAAGCACAGGGCCATCCACATAAAAGCCAATAGGATTGGGCCTGTCGAGAAGCAGCATAGGTATTTTATATTCCAGGGAAGCTTCCAGGTATTTTTGCATCGAGTTGATATAAGTATAAAACCGTACGCCTACATCCTGCAGATCAAATATCATTATATCCACTCCTTTAAGATCTTCTTTTGTTGGTTTTGAATGCTTGCCATATAAACTCACCACTTCAATTCCTGTGGCTTTGTCAATGTAATTACTAACACTTTCGCCGGCATCTGCATCTCCTCTAAACCCATGTTCGGGTCCAAATATTTTTACCACTTTAATTCCGCGTTTCACTAACATATCCACCAAATGCGTATCCCCCACCATTGATGTTTGGTTGGCAAATACTGCTACAGTTTTTCCTTTCAGCATAGGTACATAAACATCTACTCTTTCGGCACCGGGTATTATTTTAGTTTGGGCCATGGTTACATTAAGAAAGAAAATTAACAGGCAGAATACGGATACATATTTTTTCATCTTCAAATTTCAATAAAGTTAAATAGGAAAGTGTTATTACTTTTGCAATCTTATTAATAAAAGCCGGATAGCGCTTAAAAAAAATGTACTGAATGATACAATCCCCCGAAATGTTGGGGCTTAATATTGGTACAAATGTTGACAACAAAAATTAAAAAAAAACATGGAACAAGCAAAAGAAGGCGACGTAGTTAGAGTTCACTACACAGGCAAATTAACCAATGGTGAGCAATTTGATTCAAGCACAGGAAGAGAACCGCTTGAGTTTACCGTTGGTGCAGGACAAATGATAAAAGGCTTTGATGATGCAATGCCGGGCATGGCCGTTGGTGAAAAGAAAACGATAAATATTTTACCCGGAGATGCTTATGGGCATAAAGATGAGCAGGCCGTAATCGAATTTCCCAAAGCAAATATACCCGCCGATATGAAACTTGAGATTGGTATGCAATTACAGTTACGCAATGAAGCCGGGCAGCCATTTCCTGTTACGGTTGCAGAAATTAAAGATGATGTGGTTGTACTGGATGCCAATCATTCTCTGGCGGGTAAAGAACTTGTTTTTGATATTGAGCTGGTGGAGATAGTAAAATAAAGTCGTGGTTTTAAGTTGTACGTTCTAAGTTTTTGCCCACTTATAACTTACTACGTACAACTTATAACTTCCTGCATTACCTTTGCTCATGGCAACAATAAATAACCCTTCGTCTCGCAATTCAAAAAAATTTTTCGGTGATGGTTTAACGTTTGATGACGTATTGCTTATGCCGGCATACAGCGAGGTGCTTCCACGTGATGTAAATATCCAAACGCAGCTCACAAAAAATATCACGCTTAATATTCCCATGCTGTCGGCAGCCATGGATACTGTTACCGAAGCAGCGCTGGCAATTGCGCTTGCCCGTGAAGGTGGTCTTGGAATTTTACATAAGAACATGAGTATTGAGCAGCAGGCTGCCGAGGTACGTAAAGTAAAAAGAAGCGAAAGCGGGTTAATACTTGATCCCATCACATTGCTTATAGATGCTACTATCGGCGATGCTTTGCGGCTGATGAAAGAAAATAAAATCGGGGGAATTCCCATTGTTGATTCAAATAAAAAACTGGTAGGTATTTTAACCAATCGTGATCTGCGTTTTGAAGAAAATTATAAACGCAAGGTTAGTGATGTAATGACGAAGGATAATCTTATCACCGCCCCGGAGGGCACTGACCTTAAAAAAGCACAGGCCATTTTAAGAAAATATAAAATTGAAAAACTTCCCGTCGTAAGCAAATCGGGAATATTGAAAGGGCTTATTACTTACAGGGATATTCTGCAGGTACACAATCATCCTAATGCAACCAAAGATTCATTCGGAAGATTGCTGGTGGGAGCAGGCGTAGGTATTACAAAAGACATTAATGAACGTGTTGCGGCACTGCATAATGTAGGTGTTGATGTTATTTGCCTGGACAGCGCTCATGGCCATACCAAAGGTGTTATAAGTGCATTAAAAAAAATAAAAAATAATTTTAAAGAACTGCAGGTCATTGCAGGAAATATCGGTACTGCTGCAGGTGCAAAAGCATTAGCAGATGCCGGGGCAGATGCAGTGAAAGTGGGGATAGGACCCGGTTCCATCTGCACAACAAGAATTGTTGCAGGTGCAGGCGTGCCGCAGATAACTGCATTAATGGAAGCAGCTTCAGCATTAAAAAATAAAAACATCGGCATTATTGCAGATGGTGGAATTCGCTATACAGGTGACATGGTAAAAGCGTTGGCAGCAGGCGCAAGCTGCGTAATGATGGGAAATGTTTTTGCAGGCACAGAAGAAAGCCCCGGTGAAACAATTATTTACGAGGGAAGAAAATTTAAGCAATACCGTGGTATGGGTTCGCTGGGCGCTATGGCACAAGGCAGCAGCGACCGCTACTTCCAGGATGTGGAAGATGAGATACAAAAATTTGTTCCCGAAGGCATTGAAGGACGGGTGGCTTATAAAGGTTTTCTTGATGAAGTAGTGCACCAGTTTACAGGCGGCCTGAGAGCGGGTATGGGGTATTGCGGAGCAAAAAATATTGCAGCTTTGCAGCAATCAACATTTGTAAAAATAACCAATGCCGCCATGAAGGAAAGCCATGCACATGATATTGAAATAACAAGAGAGGCTCCTAATTATAGCAGGTAGATTGTCTGAACTGGGATTTATGGGATGATTAGGATTATGGGATTTAAGTCTCTGATATTTTTAATGCCATTATTATTTTGAACGCAATAAAATTTTAAATTATCTATTAATCATAAATCTACCAGCACATAATTCAGATAAATCCCATGTATCCTGTAATCCCATAAATCCCAGTTCAGACAATGCTTCGCAAATTTCTTATTTCTCATTTCTTATTCCTGTTTTCTTATTCCTGTTTTGCTCAAATAGATTCCTGTCATCTTCGTATTAGCCTGCTTACCTGCAGCCCTGGTGAGGAATTATATTCAACTTTTGGGCATAGTGCACTCAGGGTAACTGACTCCGTTGGTAATGAAGACATCGTTTATAACTATGGCACTTTCAATTTTGATGAGCCGGGATTTTATACAAAATTCATACGGGGAAAATTGATGTATTATTTATCTACACAGGATTTTATTTCTTTTAAACAGGATTATGAGCTCGAAAAGAGAAGCATGATAGAACAGGTGCTGAATTTATCCTGTGATGAAAAACAGAAAATGGTTCAGTTGCTTCATGAAAATTTGATGAATGAAAATAAATTCTATAAATATGATTTCCTGTTTGACAACTGCACTACACGGCTTCGTGACCTTTTAGAAAAATCGGGTGATACTGCGGTACACTTTGCAAATGTTGTAAAAGAGAAAACCAGTTTCCGCCAGCATATTTTTGAATACATGGATTATAACGATAAGCTGTGGACCAAGCTGGGTATGGATCTTTTATTGGGAAATAATACAGATGCAATCATGACCAACAGGGAAGCAATGTTTCTTCCCGATTATTTATTGAAAGGTTTTGACAGCGGGAGAATTGGCAATAAACCTGTTGTTAGTTCTAAGATTACTGTTATTGATCTGCCTGTAGAGAAACCGAAGAAAAATTTCTTTACAAATCCTGTTTTTATTTTTTGGTTATTATTTATTGCAATTGTTTTGTTGAGTCTTTCCAAAAGCCGGCGGGCAAAAAGCCTTTTATATGGTTTTGACGGCTTTCTTTTTTTTATTACAGGATTTGCAGGTGTAGTAATATTGATCATGTGGTTTGGTACTGAGCATATAGTTTGCAGGAATAATTATAACATTTTATGGGCATGGCCAACACATGCAATAGCGGCATTTTTTATTAATAGCCGGAAAAAATTGCCTGCAAAATATTTTACTTTAACAGCCATAGTTGAACTGGTTGTATTATTGATATGGTTCTTTGTTCCCCAGCAAATGAATCCTGCTTTTATCCCTGTCGTATTATTATTAATTCTTCGCAGTCTTCATTATGCCAAACAGCCGGCTTATAACATATAAAAATAAAAGTATCCATTACAGGGTATTTGGCAAAGGCAGTCCTGTAGTGCTTATTCATGGTTTTGGAGAAGATGGAAATATATGGAATGGGCTTATTAAAGATCTTCAAAATAATTTTTCTTTAATCATTCCTGACCTTCCCGGCAGCGGCAAATCCGGAATGCTGGATGGAAATATTTCAATAGAAGATTATGCAGAAGTAATAAAGGCTATACTGGATAATGAACTTCAGAAAGTCTTCCCTGAAAAAGTTTTTCATTCGCAACAATCTTCTCCATTTCCTCTCCGTCAACTGGCGGGGGAGATGGAGGGGGCCGGTGTTACTATGATCGGTCATAGTATGGGTGGTTATATTACACTTGCTTTTGCTGAAAAATATGCCGAACTATTAAATGGTTTTGGATTATTTCATTCCTCTGCGTTTGCTGATGACGAAGAAAAGAAACAAACACGCCGCAAAGCAATTGATTTTATAAAAGAAAACGGAGCTTATGCTTTTTTAAGAACTTCTATCCCCAACCTTTTTGCAGGTAAACAGCATCAGGAAGAGATGGAAGCTTTAATTAAAGAAGGTGAAAAATTTAGTGAGGAAGCATTGATACAATATTACCAGGCAATGATAAACAGGCCTGGCAGAACCGCACTATTAAAAAGCTTTGATAAGCCTGTTCTTTTTATTATTGGTGAAAAAGATAATGCTATCCCTTTACAGGCATCTTTACAACAATGCCATTTGCCTGTGATATCACATGTACATATCATGGATACAGGCCATATGGGAATGATTGAGCAGTCTGAAAAATGTAAAGCGGCAGTTTTATCTTTTTTACAAAATATTTAAACATTTATTACCGTTCACTTACAGCGGCCACTATCTTTAGACAGCTTTTTGGTGTAATTTGAGGTCTTGTAATTTGCTACCCTGCTATTTAAAACAATGAAGAAATTCTTTTTTATTTTATTACTCTCTCTTTCATGTTTTGTGTCCCTTGCTAATCATACCAAAGGTGGCTGGATGTATTATGAATACCTGGGACCGGGGAGCAGCGCAAATACTTTAAAGTATAAAGTTGTTTTGTTACAGTATATGATATGTAATCCAAATTCAGGACAATTGGACCAGCAGGTAAATTTTACTTTTTATACCGGGGCAAGTAATGATCAGCTATATCAAACCATTTCTGCACCCTTAGTAAGCAATCCAAATATTCAAAATTGCCCGGGTTGTGATCCATGTATTGTTAACAAGCCTAACATTTGTTATAAATATGCCACTTATGAAACAACAACGGAATTGCCTGTTAATGCCAATGGATATACCATCTCATACCAAAGGTGCTGTAGAATATCTGGTATCGTTAATATTGTTAGCCCCAGTAGTACGGTTGGTGATACATGGACTATAAAAATTCCAGGTACTGTAAATGGCCCGCTTAATTCAAGCCCTAAATTCGTTCCTAATGATACTGCTGTAATTTGCGCAAATAATTTTTTTACTTTCAATTTTGCAGCAACTGATCCTGATGGAGATGTACTTGTATATGATTTTGCTCCTGCTTATACAGGCGCTACTTCCGGTAGTCCAAATCCACAGGTTGCTGATCCTCCTTCTTATCCATCAATTCCATATACGTCTCCTTTTTCGGCCTTTGAGCCTCTTGGATCGCAGGTGACTATCAATCATAACACCGGGGAAATAAGCGGCATAGCTCCTGCCATAGGTGAATATGTGGTTACAGTAGTTGTACAGGAATATAGAAACGGGGTATATATTGGCGAGTCGAGAAAATCATTACATATACAGGTCGCCTCCTGCAACCTTGTAGCTGCAGAGCTATTGCCGGATAACGCATGTGACGGTTTTACAAAAACATTTAAAAATAATTTACCTGATCCACCGGGGGCAAGCTTTTCATGGGACTTTGGCGTACCCGGCAATACCACGGATGTTTCCAATCTTCAAAACCCAACTTATACGTATCCTGATACCGGTACATACAAGGTAACATTAGTCATTTCATTAAACGGTGCATGCACTGATACTGCCACTGCATTGGTAAAAGTTTATCCAAAATTAGATCCTTTGTTTACAACCACGGGCCAATGTAAGAATACAGCAATTCAATTCACTGATAAAACCCAAACCACTTATGGCGCTGTAAATTCATGGTCATGGAATTTTGGAGATACCGGTGCAGGCAACACTTCTGCTTTGCAAAATCCGCAACACACATTTAGTGTTGCCGGTAATTATAATGTAACGCTTACTGTAAGCAATAGTAAAGGTTGTGTTTCCGGCATAACACAAACTGTAACCATAAAAGATAAACCTGATCTTCTTGTTACCAATGATACGCTCATCTGCTCTATTGATACGCTTCAGTTATCTGCTGTTGGAGCAGGAACAATTTTCTGGACACCCGGTTATAATATCAATAATCAAAATAATTCGTCACCATTGGTTAGCCCTGATGTTCCAACCAAATATTATGTAACACTTACTGATCCGTTTGGCTGTAAAGCAACTGATTCAGTTTTTGTAGATGTAAAACTGTTTGTAACAATTGATGCAGGGAGAGATACGGGCATTTGTGCAGGGGATGCGATCCAGCTAAATCCTATTAGTGATGCATTGCATTATCAATGGTCACCCTCTGCTTCTTTAGATAATGCAATTATTAAAAATCCAACTGCCACCCCATTCGTAACCACAAAGTTTTATGTAATAGGAAACATTGGGAAATGCCAGGCAACAGATTCAGTAATTGTTAGAGTAGCGCCATACCCGGGGGCTGGTGGAATTCCTGATACTGCAATATGCTTTGGCAACAGCGTACAACTTAATGAAAGTGGCGGGAGCATGTATACATGGTCGCCCGCTTTCTTTTTAAATAATCCTGACATACCAAATCCCATTGCCAGTCCTGACAGGAGCATACGATACATTGTTACGATTCGTGATACACTTGGCTGCCCCAAACCTGTATTTGATACCGTGGTTGTAATGGTACAACAAGTTACAGCTGATGCCGGACCGAGAGACACGTCCATTGTTGAGAACCAGCCATTGCAACTAAATGCAACAGGCGGCGAGTTTTATTTATGGGTACCAACAACCGGTTTAAATAATCCTGCTATTGCCAACCCTGTTGCTGCAATAAGTGATAATATAGATTATGTTGTAAGCGTTAGTACTTCTGCAGGATGTTTTGACACAGATACAATAAGTGTAAAAGTTTATAAAGTATTGCCCGGCATTTATGTGCCCAATGCATTTACACCCGGTAGCGATGGTAAAAACGATTTGTTCAGACCCATTGCGATTGGCATGAAACAAATAACTTATTTTAAAGTGTTTAACCGCTGGGGAGTGCTGGTATATTCCAGTAACCAGACTGCCTATGAACAAAATATAGGATGGGATGGAACATATAAAGGAAGGCCACAGGATGCAGCAGTGTATGTATGGATAGTGGAAGGAGTGGATTATCTTGATAAAAAAATAATACAGAAAGGAACGGTTACACTGATAAGATAAACTGAGTTTGTGGTTTGTAGTTTATTTTGCACTCCTTTATTAATCCTATAATCTTTTTAATCTCCCCAAATCATGGTTCAGACAAACAGAACAGTTTTTATTACAGGCGCCACCTCTGGAATTGGCAAAGCCTGCGCAGAAAAATTTGCAGCAGCAGGTGATAACATTATCATTAACGGGCGAAGAGCAGACCGTTTAACAGCGCTGAAAAATTCTTTACAAAAAGATTTTAATGTAAAAGTATTTGAGTTGGTTTTTGATGTTCAGAATAAAGAGGAAGTTTTTACTGCCGTTAATAATTTACCTGAAGAGTGGAAAGCCATCGACATACTAATAAATAATGCGGGGCTTGCCTTAGGCAGGGATTATTTTGATGAAGCAGACCTTACCGATTGGGAAACCATGCTGCAAACCAATGTAAACGGTTTATTGTATGTAAGCAGGGCTGTGCTTCCTTTTATGACAAAAAGAAACACCGGGCATATTATTAATCTTGGTTCAGTTGCGGCAAAAGAGATGTATGAAAAAGGAAATGTTTACTGTGTATCCAAAGCGGCGGTAGATGCGATCAGCAAAACAATGCGTATCGATCTTTTACAGCACAGGATAAAAGTTACTGCTATCCATCCCGGTGCAGTAGAAACTGAATTTGCCCTGGTAAGATTTAAAGGAGATAAAACAAAAGCGGCTGACACCTACAAGGGATATGTACCGTTAACAGCTGCAGATATAGCTGAAACTATCTACTATACTGCATCTCTGCCGTCTCATGTATGTATAAACGATCTTGTTATAACGGCGGTATCGCAGGCAAATGCCATCTATTTCAAAAAAGACTGACCGTGAATTTACTGTACAATAAAAGATGACATATGTACGTTTATTTACTGAGTGTTATTACCTATAATTTCTGAATAACAATCCCTAATATTGTATCCAGTATCCAAATCCTAAAAATGAAAAACCTTACCAGAAATCTCTTATTAATTTTTACCTTTTTTATATTGGTTAGTTTCTCTGCAAAAGCACAGAAAGGATCGGATGTTATCCGCCAGGTTGCCTGCTTTGATTCAACTCTTAAATCACAGGCCGACAGTTTGAAAATGGTGTTATACAAACAGGGGTTTGTTGTAGTTAGAGAAGCAACCATGACAATGGAAAGCGAATATGAAATGCCTGTAATTGTTCCTTTAAATGAAGGCAGCTGGTACCACATTGCATTCATCGGGGATATGACATCAAAATTGTATGAAGTAAGAATGTACGACCAGGATGAAAAGCAGGTGGTTTATCAAAAGCATTTTGGAAACGGAATGGAAAGCAACGTTATTAATTATTCCTACATACCCAAGTTTTCTGAATACCATATGATAAAGCCCGTACAGGTAAATAAAAAGAAAAAGACAAATATCTGCGGCTACTTTATAATCTTTAAAAAAGTAAAGTAAAAAGATCTGTCTGAACCGGGATTTATGGGATTACAGGATTAACAGGAAAATAAGCAGACTTACATTAGCCTTAAATAATTAAATCCGGTAAGCTTCGCAAATAAAATTCACATAACTAAGTTTCTCAGAGTAGTCATCTCCCTAAAATAGTTTTAGAGATGAGTAATTAAGTTTCCTATCCTATTATGAAATCAATTTTGATGTAAGGAAATAATCTCATTAATCACGCACATCCCATAGTTACCAGTTCAGACACACACATTACTGCGCAAGCGATATTCTTACCTGCATGCCCGCTCTTGTATTAACTGTTGGCGAAGCTGAAGAAATGTATGGACTTACTCTTCGCTGGTCAAAATACAATTTTATATTTATGCGGTTGCTGATATAGTAATCAATAGTTGGGCTGATAGTTATTTCTTTTGCACCTGCGATAGGATATGTTGTTTGTTGATCCAGCCTGCTGTTGGCGCTTGCATTATCCCTCCATTTAAAATCGAACCGGAAGTTGATTTCATTCTCAAGTTTCTTGGTATCTTTTTTAGTGAATGGAATTTTAAATGGAAGTTTCAATCCACGTTTACGATAACCTGCACCAATAGTAAATTCGGTTGATCTTACTTCACTCAGCTGGAAGTCAATAAGGCTCATACTTAACTGCCGTTGCTTTACATATTCAAACTTTCCTGTTAACTGGTTTACCAAACTAAAATCAATACCTATCAATGGAGCAAACTGCTCCTGTATGGTTATATTCGGAACCAGGTAATAAGGAATATAATTTTGCGAAACCGGGTCAATGAAAGAGGGGTAACCATATCTTGAAACATCCTGGTACAGCAATGCAGAGGTAAAGCTGTTCATACCAAGAGTTGCCGTATACGCATGGGTTAATGAAAAATTAGTGAATATTTTATCGAAACCTTTTATCCTGCTAAGCCCGTTATACGATATCCGCCAGTTTGGTTTTGGCAATATCCCTTTAAATGGATTTGATTTTAGCCGTGGATTATTTTGCCTTATCAATCCAACTTTTTCAGGATCCTGGCCGGTATATGCCGCAATAAAAGCCGGCACTAAAACATCAATTGCATATCGTCCATAACCTATATTATAACCATCACTTGTAACAGGTAAACCCTGCTGTATATTATATAGATTTTGCTTTCCTAATCTTGATGATAAAACTTTCCGATAATCCTGGAACTTAATAAATGTTGCAGAAACCTGGTTGGGATCAAACTTGCCAAATAAAGTTTTAAAGGCAATGTAGCTAACATTAAAACCGCCACCTGCATAAGGGCTTAAGTGCTCAAAATTATTTCCCGTTCCTGATATGTCTTTAAATAATTCAGAATAATTTTTATTGAATGTTTTATCAAGGTTCACGTCAATTGTAAAATCGCGGAAAGGCTCTAACTGCGCAGTAAGTGCAAGCCGCTGATCAAAGGTTTGCCTGAACAGGTCATTAAATAAAGGATCTTTAGTTATTAAACCTTTTTGTGCAGCTTTATCAAGCCATGCCGCATCCGGTTGCTTCCCTAAAATAAAATCAAAGCCCGGCGCCATGCTCCTGAAATTCTGTCCCAGGAATTGTGTACTGTCAGTATAACCCGGCAATCTTGTATTGCTGTTTTGAGATAAAGTTGCATTGACAGTTTTTATACTCGTTAGCAGTTTTCCAAAAAATCTTGCTGCGCCTGTTACTTCGCCGGGAATTTTTGCAGGTTTTTGTCTTTTACCTTTTGCAGTATCAGGTACTGTTTGCTGCTGCTGTGTTGGCTGGTCTAATGCTCTCAGAAATTTTGATTTGCTGTAAAGCCTGTTAAAATCCAGTTGAAGATTTGCTTCTTCCTGCTGGCCATTCTCTAAAAAATTTCCCAGGTTATAGGCCAGCCTTGAAGCGCCTATCCACCTGTAATTGGCTGCATATTTTATCCGCAGTGTTGTCCAGTCAATTAACGGGAACTTAGTGGTAGGAACATTGTATGAAAAATTTGCCGTTTGTGAAAACACAACATTTCTCCCGCCTTTCCAGAAATTTCTACTAACGGTATCTCTTTTTTCTTTTGTATCCAATCTTCCGTAAGGTTCATCTACTCTTGCATTATTTAATGCAGAATAATCAAGATTGAGAGAATGGGTAAGGTCCCATCGCATAAGATACTGCCTGTCGACCGTAAAATATTTATCATACGTCTCCGGTGTATTGTATGTAAAATTTTTAAAATCGCTGGTAACACTTCTTGGTTTAATAACAGCAAACTGCCTGAAGATATCTGCCCTGAAACTTAACTGCGATGGAATAGGATTAAAATTAAAATCTTTTATCAAATCGAACCAGTGCGATTTTGTTTTAATAAGTTTTTTAAACGGCTCAAAATATTTTGGCTGCGGGGAGAAGTTATAACCCAGGCCTGCCCTCTGTTTGGTTACATCGTTATATTCTATAAGGGGATTGTGAGCCTGTGTTTTTGTATAAGAATAACTAAGATCAATGTTTGATATATCGTAGATCTTAGGCTTCTTTCCATTGGTTTTATTTTTACGGGCATTGGTAATATTAAATGTTTTTATAGAAGTAAAATCTACCGCATTTTTTCTTATAGAATCTTTTTTAGCGGTTGTGGAAACATTCTTTAATTTATCCTGTAATCTTACATCCAGGTCATACGGATCATATTCGGGTGTGCTTATGGTTTGTGAAATGCTGGCATATACAGGAATAGAGATGCCTGCTTTTTTGGGCAATAATTTTCCCATCTCAAGGTTGGCAGCGGCATCAAACTGTACAAAATTATCTTTATATCTTTCTGTTACCCGTTGCTCCAAAGTTCCAAAGCCGTTGGTGTGTGTGTTTGCCGAAACAGAGATGGTTCCAAGGTCGGCAAGGGTTGCATCTATTCTTCCTAAGGCAGCCCAGCCGCCATGTTCATCTATTGATGATAAACGCAATTCATTATACCATATCTCACCACATGCATCGGTTGAATTATTGGTATTCTCCACACCTACTAACATACTTTTTACCTGGCCAAGATTTGGATTACCCATAATAGAATAAGTATGACCATTAGACTGTAGCTGCCGGTAAATTTTATTAAGGGGAAAGCTGGATAAGTTCCTGGCATTTTTAAGCGTGGTAAGTACCTGGAGATCGAGGTCTAAACTATTTCCGGGTATCCATAAAGTATCATTGTACTCATTGCTGTTAGGGTCAAATTTATTGGCAGCATCTAATGGGGTAAGCTTTAATGGAATCCGTACCTCGTAATAATTGCTCACGAAATCGGTTCCTATACGCACTACTGCAGTAAGGTCATTGTTTTTAAGGTTGCTGAAAATATTTTTCTTCTCAGCATGAATATACATTTGCAGTTTGCGGAAATTTCTCAGATCCTTTGTTGCAAAAGTTTGAAACACCCCTTTAGCGCTGTCTTTGGCAAGGTTACAGAACTGTAAAGTCATTGCCTGTTCATTTTGCAATAAGCTTACGCCCTCATTACTTAAAGTCTGTACTCTTTCTATTTCCCGTGGCGTGCGGTATGGTAAAGGACTGCGTTTATCATTTTCTTCAATATTAACTGCGCCAACATTAAAATCAGCTGTTGATGTAGCTGCATAATTGCCGGTAGAATCAAGTTTGTATTGAAATTTTCTCCATGTATTTCTTACCAGGTCAAGTTTACCAAAACGCACCACAACACTGTCTTCAAAATCAGTTAAGAACATTCTTATAAAACGAATAGATTTAAAATCAGGAATATTACCCACTTTACGGCTATAGGAATCAATGGGAATCCTAAGCTGGTACCATGTTTCATTGCGGGCCGAACCATCAGCTAATTTTACAGTTACCAGTTTTTTATCAACAATATAATTCTGCCCTATATTCATGTCGGGTGAAGTGGGGGGCTTAAGATCAACTATGTATTGAAAATATTCTTCGGTTTCATTTAATGTATTATCCCTGTTCAAATCTTCCTGGTCAGGGTATAAAGTTGCTGCTGCAGAAAATTGTGAGCTATTATCCGCCACCGGTGAATTGCCCTGCGGATTATTAAATTTTTTATACCTGCCTAAAATACCAAGGTTTTGTTGATCAAGATCATCACCGCGGTAGTAATGGTAATCATCATTTGAAGGATCGCTCAATGCATCTAAATATATTTTTGAATTGGCGCCAAAAGTTGTGCTTAATATATCAAGATAATCTGCTCTTCTTCTCACCACTTCCGAATCGTTACTGAGTCCATCAAATCCTACATCCTGGAATTGCCTGTCGTTAGGATCGTTACTGAATGCATTGGTAACCTGTATAGGATTTCGTGGCACCCTGCCCCAAATAGAATTATCTACTTGTGACGGGGCATTTGGTGTTGGCAATCCATTCTCATAAAACCTGCGGCTGTCTTTTAAAACATCTTCTGATACATTACCAAGATTAATATAAAATTTACCGCCGGTGCTTGCCGGTTGTAAAATAAAAGGATCCTGTACCCAGCATTCTATAAATTCAATATTGGCAGTTTCAAAATCTGTCTGGTCAATATTACGCATTAAGCCGCCCCAGCGGTTTTTAGGATTAAGTAATTTACCATTTGCACCTACTCTTCCGGCAGCGGCATCATAGTTATAAGGCCCGCGGTCTGTAGGATAATAGGCAAGATCAAAAGTTATTAATTGATTTTGCCCAAGGCTGGTGGTACGCTGCGGAAAAATTTCTGATTGTGAAACAGAGCGTACCCGGGGATCAGAAAGTTCAGTTTTATTTCCTTTTAAAGGATTGGATAAACTGCGAAGATCCTGTAATGTCGGTTCTATCTGGTACCATGCAATACGTGCCCTGTTCTTTCCATAATCAAGATTATTATTTAGGGAGGCTTCAGGGAAAAGAATATTTCCATTTCTATCTGTAGCACCTAACGGGGTGGAAGCAAGTACCCAGCTAATTGGCGGAAACCTGAGATCAATATCACTTTTGCTGCCTTCAAAATTATCTATGTAAATAGTACCGGCATTGCCTTTACCAATTTGAGGCGCATGCCCAGGCTGTAAATATGCAGCTTCAACATAGGCAGAAATAGTTGAGGGCGCTGTTGTTTTGTAAAAAGGAAGTTTGTTTAAAAACTTAGTTATACGGGGAATATCCTGGCGGTAATTCATATCAACGCCATACATGGTATTACGGATCGGGTCTTCACCATAATCTACTTTTGTAAAGAATGGCCTTTCACCAAGCCGCACCATCGTTGCACCAAAAGATAATTGCTTACGGGCTGTATTTTTAGCAAGATAATCCAGCCGCAGGGCCATATAATTTCTTTGCTGCAAACCAAAGCTTGCATTGTTCTCATAATTTACCTGCACGGGTAAACCAGCATTGGTGATTGCCTGGTTAATTATTTTTATTGTTCCAAGATCATAGTTAATGGTATAATCAATATTTTCTCTTAGCTGCTGGCCCCCGGCGGTAACAGTAACAGAACCCTGGGGAATATTATATCCTATACTGATATCAGAAGAAGAGGATGTTTTTGCAGAGCCTTTTAAAAGAAACCTATTAAGATTAGGGAACTGCTGCGCCACCGCTTTTATTGAATCGTACAAAGGATAATACAAAGTATCTTTTGCTGTAATTGGCGGCGATGAATAAACCTGTTTTGCAAGATCCCGCCCGAAAGGTTCCAGCACAGGAAATATCACCCTGCTATATTGAGGGATCACTGTATAATAGTCTACATAATCAAATACACCATCAGGCTGCGGATCATTTTGATTATTTAGCCTGTCTAAATTTACTAATGTAAGAATGGGTGTGCCCTGGTTAATATTTCCGTAAGGAAAATAACGCTTTGCCCCAAGGCCCGGCTCTTCGTACAAAACATCCAGCTTAAAGTCCTGTCTTTCCAGCGTTCCATATCCCACGCTGTATACATTCTTCATCATTAATTGCCAGATGGGTAATGATGGCCGTTGAGAAGTTGCCTTTAATAATTTTAAGAATAATACTTTTTGATTACCTGAAGTTGTATCTGGAGGAAGGTCCTGCGAAAATTCACCTACCTGGAAAATTTTTCCATTATAACTATATTGATAAGCTACAGCTAAAACTTCGTCGGCCTGCAATGGCTGGCTAAGAGATAAAAAACCAATTTTAGGATTAAAGATATACTGTGTTGAATCTAATTTTCTTGCAAACGTTTTTTCAAAATCCTGAACAGGATTTAATCCCATTCCCAGCAACTGGCTTGTTATTAAAGCCGGGTTCCTGCTGTTGGCATTGCTAACGATAGAACTGTATTCAGAATTAGTAGTATTGGAAGGCAGCGGACTAAAAACTGTGAATGGTCTGAAGGGATTTGATTCACCAAGGTCCATCAATCCAACAATTTCTCTTGCATCAGTTGTTGTCCCGTTTTTATTGGTAACCCAAACTTCCATCCGCAATATCTGCACCTGGGTTGTAACAGCAGGCAAAGTACTCATTGCCTTGTTATAATTATTTCTAAAATACTGGCCTACTAAAAAATGCCTGTTCTCCTCATATTCATCAGCCTTAATTTCAAACTGCTGCGCTGCTGCGCCACCTTGTAAATTCACAGACTGCCTTTGTGATTTTTGATTGGCTAAAAGTGCGGTGATATATAATTTCCCGAATTGCAATTGCGTTTTTAACCCGAATAATGATTGTGCCCCGGGTATCAAAGTGCTTCTTGATGAGAAAGAAATGTTTCCTGCTTCAATCCGCTTTATAATTTCATCATCAGTACCTGTATAATCTAATTTTAACTGATTGGTAAAATCAAGATTGGCCAATGTATTATAACTGATGGGGAACCTTAATTTATTGCCGATGTTGGCATTTACATTTAACTGGGCTGCCATATCAAAATCAAATCCCCCGTTCTTCCTCGCTCTTTCAGGTAAGGTGGGATTTTTAATATTTTGTCCCTGGTAGCCTGCAGTTATATCCACATTGCCCTGCGGCTGTATCTCTATCTTACCATTACCAAATAAACGGTTGAAGAGATTATCGTAAATATTAAGCTTAGGTTTTATAAGCCGCCTGTTTAACAGGCTTAAAGTGTTGGCCCGTTTTTGAAAATATTCTCTTTCATCTTTTTTGCCTTGCAGCGCCACGAATTCATCAAACGTATACCATGTTGGCGTTCTGTAGTATTTGCTTCCTATCTTTTCATAAACATAATACCTGTTTGTGAGTGGGTCGTAGGCAACAGAATCTTTTATATTGGAAGGCTGGTTAAGATCGAACGTTCTTTGATCAGTTGAAATAAAATCTCCACGCCTGTCCTGGATGGGATAAGGAAGTGAATCTTTCTTAGATGTATTTTGTGCAGCTATTTTTTGCGAAGATGCAAATGTAATAATGCATAATAACCCTAAGCCAAGTAGTTTTGGAGCCAGTTTTCTTTGAAGCAACATCCATCAATTAATTAGGGTAGAGTTTTTCTCAAATAGCTTTTAGCGCTTTTTTAATTAGGTCTTCTAAGTGTGTTATGGATGGTTCAGTACGAATAATTTTGTTAACTGATTGTTCAGCAATGGGTTTTGATATTCCTAAAGCTACCAGAGCATTTAACGCATCCTGCTCTAAACTATTGCCTTTAGAAGGTGAAATATTCATATCAAACGACTGTTTGTTCACCTTATCCCGTAACTCCAAAACCAATCTTTCAGCAGTCTTTCTTCCTATACCCTTTACGCTCTCCAGCAATCTTGCATTATCCTGTAAAATAGCCCTGCTGATTTCATCTGGCTTCATACTGGACAACATCATTCTTGCAGTTGCTGCACCAACCCCCGAAACACCTATCAACAATACAAACATTTCCTTCTCCACAATATCAAAAAATCCATATAAAGTATGGGCATCTTCCTTTACCTGTAGATAAGTATATAATTTTCCTTCAGAAAGATTTTGAATTTGGGACCAGGTGTTTAAACTAATATTCACTTCGTATCCAACCCCATTCACATCAATATAAACTACTGCAGGGTTTTTATAGGAAAATTTGCCGGCCAGGTATGCGATCATGTTTTAAAAGTCAGTCTCAAAATTAAGTAATTCACTTGGTTGAAACTCAATATTATGAATTTGTTTACCCTTATTAAACCAAATACCAGTTATGTTGTAATTTTATTTTCCAAATAAGAATCATGAGCCAAAAAATTACAGCAGCCATTACAGCAGTTGGAGCATTTGTTCCGGAGTACAGACTTACCAATGCAGAACTGGAGACAATGGTTGACACCAACGATGAATGGATAAAGACAAGAACTGGTGTTGAAGAAAGAAGAATTTTAAAGGGAGAAGGAAAAGGGGTTTCAGATATGGGTGCTCCGGCGGTTTTAGAGCTGTGTAAAAAAAGAGGGATTGATCCTTCGGAAATTGATCTTATCATTTGTTGCACTGTAACAGCCGATATGTTGTTTCCTGCGTCAGCAAATATTATTGCCAATAAAATAGGTGCAGTTAATTGCTTTGGCTTTGATCTTGGCGCTGCCTGCTCCGGTTTTTTATTTGGTGTAACAACCGGCGCTGCATTTATTGAAAGCGGACGATACAAAAAAGTGGTTGTGGTTGGCACCGATAAAATGAGTGCTATAGTAGATTATAGTGACAGAACTACCTGTGTACTTTTTGGTGATGCGGCAGGTGCCATTTTATTAGAGCCCAACTTTGAAGGCTATGGTGTATTAGATAGTTTGCTAAAATCAGATGGTAGTGGAGAGCCTTACCTGCACATGAAAGCGGGTGGCTCACGCAGACCGGCAAGTGTGGAAAGTGTGATGGCAAAGGAACATTACATCTACCAGGAAGGTCCCCAGGTTTTTAAATTCGCCGTAAAGGGAATGGCAGATATTTCTTACGAATTATTGGAAAGAAATAAGTTAACAGGAGATGATATTGCATGGCTGGTTCCTCACCAGGCGAATAAAAGAATTATTGATGCCACTGCCAACCGTATGGGTTTGTCAATTGATAAAGTAATGCTTAATATCCAGCGATATGGCAATACAACCTCTGCAACCATCCCGCTGTGCTTATGGGAGTGGGAAAAGCAATTAAAGAAAGGAGATAACATTGTACTGGCTGCATTTGGCGGTGGTTTTACATGGGGAGCAACGCTGGTGAAGTGGGCATATGATACGAATTAACAATAAGCAACTTGCAATAAGCAACTGCCTACTGCTGATTTTTATCTATTATTTCTTTCTGCTAAAAACAATAAAATCTGTCGGCGGAATTTTATCTAATCCCAATTGCCTGAACATTGTTATCAATTGTCCTCTGTGAAAAGTTTGGTGATTAAATAAATGTGAAAGCATTTCGTAAACGGGCTGTTTAAAATATTCTTTCTTTGAATTATAATAGGCAAATACATGAGCGATGTTTACATCATTGGCATTCTGAATCCAGTTATGCCACTGTTGGGATAACTCAATCCATTTTTTAGAAAGCTCAACAAAATTCCCGGTAAACCATCCAGACAAGGCAGGATTTTCTACCAATTTCAAACGTTCCCACCATGCATTTTCAACTTCCATCAAATGCAATGCAGTCTTATAAACTGAGGGGAAGCTGCTTACAATTTCTTTATTGATTTGTTCTTCGGATAACCGGCTTGCCGTTTCAATTATCCTTTTATTGGCCCACACATTATAAGCTGCATATTGTTGTAAAAGTTGCTTCATGTTTTTGTTACTTTTGCTTCAAACTTAATTATTCAATTTACATTTCTCATCATTAATTATCAACATGCCTGATAAAAAAGATTTTCTCACAGGATTTGGAACAGTGGCTGTACATAGTGGTCACCAGAAGGATGAAAATTATTCGCATCTCACCCCCATCTATGCAAGCAGCACATATATTTTTGATGATGCAGAGCAGGGAATGCGCCGCTTTTCTGGAGAAGAGAAAGGATACATTTATTCACGCTGGGGAAACCCCACGATGACCGAAGCCGAAGAAAAAATCTCTGCCCTGGAAACGTTTGGAATTTTAGATAAAGATGGTGAAGCTTTAAAAGTAAAAACCATTCTTCATGCAAGTGGCATGGCTGCATTAACAACATTGATGATAGGCAATTTAAAAACAGGAGATAAAGTTCTTACTCATTATTCTTTGTATGGTGGCATGCAGGAATTGTTAGAAAAAGTTTTACCCGGGCT
>JAQBNL010000092.1 GCA_028288585.1 Chitinophagaceae bacterium
ATCATCTGGACGTTACTTGCGTTCCTTATAGTATTTTTTATTCTTAAAAAATATGCATGGAAGCCAATCCTTAATTCAATGAACCAGCGTGAAAAAGGCATTGCTGATTCTTTGGCAACAGCAGAAAGTATCAAACTTGAAATGTCCCAAATGAAAAGTGAAAATGAGGCGTTACTGGTAAAGGCACGTGAGGAAAGAGCGCAAATGCTTAAAGAGGCTAAAGAAACCAAAGACAAAATTATCAACGAGGCAAAAGAGCAGGCCAAAGTTGAGACCAATAAAATTATTGCAGATGCACAGTCAGTAATCAACCAGCAAAAAATGGCTGCCCTTACTGACCTTAAAAACCAGGTAGGAACTTTAGTTGTAGAAGTAAGTGAAAAAATATTACGCAGGGAATTAAGCAACAAGCAGGAGCAGGAAAAATATATTAAAGAGCTTGCTGAAAATGTAAAACTGAATTAAGAAATGCAGAACCCACGCTTAGCAATACGATACGCAAAAAGTTTACTTGACCTTGCTCAGGAGCAAAATAAATTGGAATTGGTTTATGACGATATGAAGTTGCTTGATAACATTTGTAAGACCAATCGTGAGTTTGCCAATGTTTTAAAAAGCCCAATCATTAAAGAAGACAAGAAAAATAAGATAATAGAATCTGTTACAGCGGGCCGCATAAATTCATTAACGGCTTCTTTCATTAAACTGTTAGGCAATAAAAGCAGGGAATCAAATCTTCCTGAAATCATCTCAGCCTTTATTGAGCAATATAATGTGATAAAAGAAATTCATAAAGTGAAGCTCACTACTGCTGTTGAGTTAAGTGACGAGATGAAGAATAGTTTTATAGATAGAATAAAAGCCTCAGAAGGAATAAAAAATATCGAATTAGAAACATTGGTTAACGAAAATCTTGTAGGTGGATTTGTTTTGGAAATGGAAGGAAAGAAAGCAGACGCAAGCATCCGCAGAGATTTAATGGATGTACAAAAACAATTTATGAACAACGATTATATTCAAAAGCTCAGATAAAAAATTTAAACAATCATTCAAATCTTTATATATGGTAGATATTAAACCTGATGAAATCTCGGCGATACTACGCCAGCAACTAAGCAACTTTAATGTAGAAGCAAACCTTGAAGAGGTGGGAACTGTATTGCAGGTAGGGGATGGTATTGCAAGGATATACGGGCTAAATAATGTTAGCTCTGGTGAACTGGTGGAATTTGAAAATGGGGTAAAAGCAATTGCCTTAAATCTTGAAGAAGATAATGTAGGCGTGGTTTTGATGGGTGACCAGGGAGATGTGAAAGAAGGCGCTACTGTTCGCCGTACCGGTAAAATTGCTTCAATAAAAGTCGGAGATGGTTTGGCCGGTCGTGTAATAAATACCTTAGGAGAACCTATTGATGGCAAGGGTCCGATTACGGGTGATCTTTATGAAATGCCATTAGAGCGTAAAGCGCCTGGTGTAATCTTTCGTGAGCCGGTTAAAGAACCCCTGCAAACAGGTATTAAAGCAATTGATGCTATGATACCCATTGGACGTGGACAAAGAGAATTAGTAATTGGTGACCGCCAAACAGGTAAGAGTGCTATTTGTGTTGATACTATCATTAATCAAAAAGAATTTTATAAAGCAGGCAAACCTGTTTATTGTATTTATGTTGCTATTGGGCAAAAGGCATCAACGATCGCACAGGTGATGAAAACCCTGCAGGAAAATGATGCAATGGAATATACAACCATCGTTGCTGCTTCCGCATCAGATCCGGCACCACAACAGTTTTATGCACCTTTTGCCGGCGCTGCCATCGGCGAATTTTTCAGAGATACAGGAAGAGCTGCTTTAATTATTTATGATGATCTCAGTAAGCAGGCAGTAGCCTACCGTGAAGTTTCTCTTTTATTAAGAAGACCCCCGGGACGTGAAGCATACCCAGGTGATGTATTCTATCTGCATAGCCGTTTATTGGAAAGATCTGCCAAGATCATTTCTAAAGATGAGATAGCGCAGAAGATGAATGACCTTCCTGAAAATATTAAACATCTTGTAAAAGGCGGTGGCTCATTAACTGCTTTGCCTATCATTGAAACACAGGCTGGAGACGTATCTGCATATATTCCAACAAACGTAATTTCTATTACAGATGGCCAGATATTTTTAGAGGGCAACTTATTTAATGCCGGTATCCGACCAGCTATTAACGTTGGTATTTCTGTTAGCCGGGTGGGTGGTAATGCACAGATAAAATCAATGAAAAAAGTTGCCGGTACTTTAAAGCTTGACCAGGCTTTATATCGGGAGCTTGAGGCATTCTCAAAATTTGGTGGTGACCTTGACGCTGCAACTAAATCAGTGTTGGATAAAGGCGGAAGAAATGTGGAGATATTAAAACAACCACAGTTTTCTCCATATGCTGTAGAAAGGCAGGTTGCTATAATTTATCTTGGAACAAATGGTTTGATAAGTGAAGTTGCTGTAAAAAATGTAAAGGCTTTTGAAGAACATTTTTTAATGGAAATGGATAATAAGTTACCTAATGTTTTGGCAGAATTTAAAAAAGGAAATTTACCCGAAGACGGGATTAAGAAAATGGTAGAGCTTGCAAAAGAATTAATTCCTCAATACAAGTAAGCAACATTTTTTAATAAGGATAAGTAATTTATAAAGCAGGCTATCAAAAAAGATAGCCTGCTTTATTTTTTATAAAATTTTATTGTACTAATATCTTATGGGAAGTTGTAGCTTCTCCTGTATTAATTTGTAAAATATAGTTGCCCTTTGAAAAACCTTTTACAATGGATAGATGCATAGTTTGCTCTCCCGTGGCTGACATTATTTTTTCAGAATTTAGCAATTTACCTGTTACATCAAGTAAATTAAATGTAACTGGCCCCGCAACTCCTTTATAGAAGGAAACATTCACATAATTCTTAACCGGGTTAGGAGAAATCAAAACATCCATGTGATGTATGATTTGTTTCAGCAGGATGATATTTGAATATTCTATGGAACTGGTTTTAGTGAACATTTTGAGGCGATAATATTTTGTAGCTATTATTGAATAGTCATTATAATTGTCTTCAATTGTACTGGTACCGGCTGATATATCTTTTCCATATAAATCTGTAAAATTAATACCATCAATACTGCTTTCTAATACAATCCGGTCAACAGAAATATTGTTTTCAGCTTTCCAATTAATGGTATTGTATCCTGATAAGGCAATTCCTGTAAAGGATGCTATTTTTAAAGGCAGCGCCGATCCATTAATCAATAGGTTAAATGTTGCTTTTGTATTACTAATGCCGTCCACCATAACCAGGTAATTAGTGTTGGCTGCTAATCCTGTAAAATTTGATAATACACCATCTGCATTAAATGTTCTGCAGGCAATAGGCGATGGAAAAGATTGTGCTGCAGGGCAGGAAGAAGTTTGATAAAGCACAAGCTCAATACCAGCTCCGGCACACGCCTGTTGTGTAGAGGGAGTAGTTGTATATCCACTTATAGCAACGGTTAATATTCCCCCGGTTGAACTTGTTTTAATTGCATAATATACATTATTGGTAATAGCCGTAACCGTGCCTGCACAATTAACTGCAGTTGCCTGCGGATCGCCGGTTTTATTGCTTGTAGCATGATTAAGGTCAAAAGCTATTAATGTATTGTCTGATGTTGCAGAAGAAGGAAATGTTATCGGACATTCATCTTTGCTTTCTACAATGGGTGTAAGAGGGATCATTTCTGTTTGGCCGGTACAGCCTCCATACGATAATCCTCTTGGATTAATACAATATTGTGCCCCGGTAAAACTTGACCAATCCGGGCTACGCCTGTCGGTACCATTAACACTTGCATAATGCATTAATTTACCAGGATCAATATTAGGCAAGGTGCTGCCTATATAGCTATCATTGATGTGCCCTAAATTAAGAGCATGTCCCAATTCATGTAATAAAGTGGTTTCAAGGTCATACTCGGTTGATGATGTTGATGTTTTACATGGACCAAAATTAAAGTTATAAGTTCCGGTTGAAACACCGGGATTTCTTATAATCATATCAAAGCCACTGCGTCGGATATATTGAGTTCCTGCACATGAAGATCCCCATGAATATGTTACAGCCAATACCCCTGCGCCTATAATGGGTACAGTCGTATTAGCATTGTCCAGCATAATTATATTAACTCCATCACCACTTACTGATTGCGATGTAGTGGTACCTGCATTTGTAAAGTTTAAGCCCGCCACTTCATTCCAAGTAGTTAATGCTCTTTCAAAGGCTGGCTTGTGAGATGATGTAGAGAAATCAACTCCGCTTCCGGCAGTACTGGTAGAATAAACTAAATTATAACCACCGGAACCATTTATATCCATAAGATTATATTGCCTGTAAATCGGGCTTGAGCCAAAAGTTCCATTTATAATAGCATACTTTACCTGTAATGCTGTTGGAGAATTACCCGATGCGCCGCCAGCTTCAACAACACTAAAAGTACCTGTACCAACTTTTCCGGGAACTTTCACCACAACTTGTCCATCAGCCCAGGAAACTATCAAATCACTGGTGGCAGCCACAAAAAAAGGTGTGCCCCCGGTCCCATCATCCGGATTATCAAAATTAATACCCGCAGATCCGGTTGCCGTTCCAAAATTCGACCCATTTATAGTAAGAACATTTTCCGAAGCTTCTGCAAATGAGCCCGCTTTTACTGTTGCAGGAGAAAAATTACTGATAGTAACCGGTGGTGCTGCCACTCTAAAAGATTGCTGTAAAAAAGGTTTAAAAGATTTATTAATAATTTGCGGTTGCCTTCTTGTTTTTTGTTCAAGTTGAGGATAAACCTGGTTCTGAACATCCTTATAATTTGCAAATGGCGCAGTCGCCGAACCTTCAAAAAGATTATATTTATAACAACCCTGTGCGCTGCTATATACATCCCAAAGCTGTTGCCGGCTTTTAGGACTTCTTAAATTAATTTGATTAGGATAACAAAAAAATACCCCAATATCTCCTTTGTATAGCTGGAGTAGATCACTTACTTCAACAGTATAATCACCAACAGAGCCACCTTGTGTCATCACTTCAATTGTGTCTGCGATGAGACTTCCCTTAAATATTTTATATACCTCAATTATGTTGGAAGTATAGATCATTGTGTGAGCAGTATTCCAGAAAGAAGATTTTCCTTTTACTTTCCCTTCAACTATAAGAGTAGAATTGTCTACTTTTTCATCCAGTGAAACAGGATATAAAGCTTGTGAAATGCCTCTAAAATAAGACCCACCGGTAATTAAAATAACCAGTAAAACAGTGCGGATAAGTTTATTCATATGCTATTGGATATTGAATTGAATCTTTAATTAGCCCAGCTAGTTTATAGATGGTTATTGTTGGTATGAACAACCACGGGATATAACTCCATTTTTTTATCTTTATTATCTGGGTTCAATAAAATTTACCGATAAAATACAGATATTTCCAGCGGTTACATGTAGAAAAGAATAAATAAATGACAGGGGAGAGACTAGCTAACTGCTAATTCATCATAAAAGGTGATGGTATATTTATTGGAAGAAACAGGAACGGGCACAATTGCAATAATCTTAATTGCCAGTTGTCAATTGCTTATTGCCAATTACAACTTTATCTCTTCATCCGTCTCGTCGTAAAAATGAAATTCGGTAAGATGATAATTACTGTTCTGCTTTACACGGATTTTTTGTTTGTACTTCCAGCTCCATTTCCTTCTCTTGCTGGGGAAACCTTTGGTTAGGTATGCGTATAATATAGGATGTACTTCTACAGTAAGTTGTTTATGCTTTTGCATAAGCAGGTAGCTTAAATTCTTTTCTATCTCATCTTCTAAAATTAACGTAGAAGAAATTTTGCCGGTGCCCGAACAGCTTGGGCAAACTTCGGATGTATTGATATTCATTTCAGGCTTCATCCGCTGCCTGGTGATCTGCATCAAACCAAATTTACTAATTGGTAAAACAGCATGTTTGGCCCTGTCAGGTTTCATGAAGGCTTCCATCCGCTCTACAAGTTTTTTCTTGTTCTCTAACAGCTTCATGTCGATAAAATCCACCACTATAATTCCCCCAATATCTCTTAACCTTAATTGGCGTGCTATTTCTGCGGCCCCTTCCAGGTTGGTTTCCAGGGCATTTTGCTCCTGGTTATTACTTACGCTTTTGTAACCGCTATTAACATCAATTACATGCAGCGCTTCCGTATGTTCAACAATTAAATAAGCGCCGCTGGGAAGATTTATTGTTTTACCAAAAGAGGCTTTTACCTGTTTGGTTATGCCGTAGCTATCAAAAATAGGAGCGCCGTTATTATGAAAAGAAAGTATTTCAGCTTTATCAGGAGCTATTCTTTGTATATATGTTTTTGTGTCGTTATAAATGTTTTTATCATTCACAACAATCTTATTAAAATCCTCACTTAAAAGGTCACGCAGAATGCTGTTTGTTTTGCCTTCCTCACTCAAAATTTTCGCCGGGGGAACAGCGCCCTTTAAATTCTTTTGCAGCGTTTTCCAGGTATTAATAAGCGTTAAAAGGTCTTCGTGCAGTTCGGAAGTATGTTTTCCTTCTGCAGCTGTGCGTACAATTACACCAAAATTTTTTGGCTTGATGGCCTCAATAATTTTGTGCAGGCGTTTTCTTTCTTCTGATGAATGAATTTTTCTTGATACCGCAATTATATCATTAAAGGGTGTAAGTACAACAAACCTTCCGGGGAGTGATAATTCACAACTAAGACGTGGGCCTTTAGCGGCAATAGGTTCTTTTAATATCTGGACTAAAATATTTGGCTTGCCACTTAGTACTTCAGCTATTTTACCTGTCTTTACAATTTCAGGTTCTACTTCAAACTTACCGAAATCAAAGCCATGCTCGGTTTTATCCTGCATAGCCATATTGGTAAATTTTAAAATAGAGCGAACATAAGGGCTAAGGTCAGTGTAATGAAGAAAGGCATCCTTCTCAAAACCTACATCAATAAACGCAGCATTTAAACCTGGAATAAGCTTTTTTACTTTGCCCAGATAAAGGTCTCCAACGGCAAAGTTTGCATCAGCTTTTTCATTGTGCAGCTCTACCAGTTTTTTATCCTCTAACAGGGCAATTTCTACTGCCTGTGGGGCAGCATTTATTATTAATTCCTTGTTCAAATTAAAATCTTTTAATCGAATGCCTTAGGCGCTTGACAGGAAAACACGAAAGTGCCGAATACCGGCCCAGGTAAGAAAAGAAATACCTATTTCTTTTTATGACGATTCTTTCTTAAACGCTTTTTACGTTTATGGGTAGCAATTTTATGACGTTTTCTCTTTTTACCACAAGGCATAACTCAATTTTTTAATAATTATTTTAAAGTTTTTTATTGCAATGCTTTTATCCTGGTATCTACCTCCTTGCTATATTCAGGATTATTCACTAATTTTTTGCTGTACTCATACCATTTAACAGCATTTATTTTGTCGCCACTCTCCGCATATACATCAGCCAGCCATGATACTGCTTCTAAATTTTCAGGCTCAGCCGCCACTACTTTATTTAAACGGGTAATAGCTTTGTCATATTGCCTCGAAACCACTCCACCAATACCCAGTACCATCTGTGCCCGCATGTTGTTGGAATCCCTGGCCACTACCTTTAATAACTCCTGGATTCCCTTCATGGTTTCGGTAGCATTACCACTCATTCCCTTCCCGTACACATAACAACTGCCTAATCCAATTCTTAAATCGTCGTTACCGGGGTTTAACTGAATGGCCTTTTCAAAAAGAACTATCGCTGTTTCGGATTCCCATGCTTTTATAAGGTCGTTTTCCTCATGTCGCATGCTGTCCAAAATCAGGCGGGCAGCAAAGGTGAGGCTTTTTTCCGAATTATCCAACTTAGAAGCTTCGCTGAGATAGTAGGCATAAGGAACAAAAGCCTTTACCGAGTCCTTCCAAAAGTTTGCTAAATGGATATAGTTGTTATGAGATTGCTGCTTTACATCGCCCCTTGTAATGCTGTTTTCTAAATTGGTTACATACAAAAGCTGTGAAGCGGAAAGTTCTTGTTTTGCTTTTTGAATAGAATCTGTAATGTTAAAAGTTGCGGATGTATGTTCGGTATGGGGGAAATTGCTTTTTTGTGATTCAATGTTTCCAAAGAAAAAAAGGCTGATCAATAATAAAATGCCTGTGGCAGTTAAGATAAGTTGCTGTTTCACGAATTAATTTAGTCCAAAGCACCTTTGGAGGAGGTGCAAAGATAATTACTCCTGCTCTGTTCGTGATTGATTTTTATCTTTTATATCCTGAACAAATTCTTTGGCAGGCTTAAAAGCGGGTACATAATGCTCAGGAATATTTACAGCTACATTCTTTTTAATGTTTCTGCCTATTTTCGCCGCTCTTTTTTTTGTGATAAAACTTCCAAACCCACGGATGTAAATGTTTTCTCCTTTGGCAAGAGATTCCTTTACTTCTTTAAACATAGTTTCCAATGTAACTAAAACGTCAACTTTTGGTATGCCTGTTTTTTCTGAAATTTGGTTGATTAGATCTGCTTTTCTCATTTTTAAGATAATTACTTTTAGCAATAATAGTTTCGGTTATTACAAATTTAATAATCTTATTTAAAAATCCTAACTCATTGAGAATTAATTTGATGGTTTTATAAAACTCCGGCTTAAATGTTATCAAAGAAATTTTTTATAAAAGAGCTGTTAAGGTGGAATAAATACGATAATGACCGTGTTATGCCATGGAAGTATGAGAAGGACGCTTATAAAATATGGATCAGCGAAATTATTTTACAGCAAACACGGGTAAGCCAGGGACTTGAATATTATAACAGGTTTATTAAAAGATTTCCTACAGTAAAAAATATTGCCATTGCGCCGGAGCATGAAGTATTTAAACTCTGGGAAGGATTGGGATATTATACACGGTGTAAAAACATTATTACTACGGCAAAGTATATTTCAGAAGAATTGAATGGAAATTTTCCTTCTGGCTATGAAGATATTTTAAAGTTGAAAGGCATTGGAACCTATACTGCATCTGCCATTGCATCATTTGCATATAATCTGCCTTATGCTGTTTTAGATGGTAATGTTTTCAGGGTGCTATCAAGATATTTCGGAATTACTACTCCCATAGATAATCAGCCGGGGAAAAAGTTTTTCAGCGACCTGGCAAATGAATTACTGGATAAAAAATTCCCGGGAATTTACAATCAATCCATTATGGATTTTGGAGCAACAGTTTGTAAGCCATTGCCTTTATGTGGAATATGCCCGTTGAAAAGCAAATGTGTAGCGTATTTGCAAGGGATACAATTGGAACTGCCTGTAAAAGAAAAAATGATTTTAAGAAAAAGCAGGTGGCTCTATTATCTGGTGGTTACATACAGGAATAAGTTTTATGTTAGAAAAAGGGAAGAAAAGGATATCTGGCAAAATCTATATGAATTTATACTGGTAGAAGCGATAAAACCTCTTACCGTTAAAAAATTACAGGAGTCTGAAAAATTCAAAATAATCTTCCGGGAAAAGGAATTTAAAATTGAAAATGTATCGCAGGTTTATAAACAGCAGCTCACTCATCAAACTATTATTGGCCAGTTTATTAATATCAAGGTGCAATCGTCCCTGGATTTAAATAATTATCAATTAATATCCGCAGATAACATAAAAAAACTCCCTTTTCCCAAATTTATCACTACCTATTTGAAAGATTAAAATGTATCTTTAAATTTGAGTAACTCTAAGAGATAAAAAGAGTTAAACAAGATAAAAGAGTTTTAAGTATAGGCCTTTTTTCTCTTTTTCTTTTTCCTCCTCTTAGCAAAAAATAATTATATGAGAGGCGTAAACAGGGTTATGTTGATAGGAAATCTTGGTAAAGATCCTGACCTCCAGTTTTTGGAGGGTAATATTGCTGTGGCAAAATTTTCTCTTGCAACCACAGAAAGTTACAAGGACAAAAATGGCAAATTAATGTCGCAAACTGAATGGCATACGGTTGTGCTTTGGCGGGGACTTGCAGAACTTGCACAAAAATATTTACACAAAGGAAGCCTTGTATATATTGAAGGGCGCCTGAAAACCCGTAGCTGGGAAGATAAAGACCACAACAAAAAATTTGCAACAGAAGTAGTAGGCGATAATTTAATAATGCTGGATAAGCGTTCAGAAGGCGCACATCCCGGGGGCGGAGATATTGAAGGAATGCCTGGCACAGATACCGATATTCCTCCAATGGACGAGAATTCAGAAAAACTACCTTTTTAATAAACACCTAACACCCTCCGTGGTTAGTATCTTTAATTAAAATTATTTGTTTTGGATTATCATTCGGCGATCGTAAGTTTTAAATCTTTCTCTCTTATTTATTTAGTAATAACTTCTGCGGCAACAACCATTCTCATTTTTACAGCACTCATTCTTGTTCTTATTTCTTTTTTGGTTGCCGGTTCCGAGGTAGCTTTTTTTTCACTTACCTACAAGGATATTAATATGCTTAAAACAAAGCGGCGTCCTTCGTACAGGAGGATAGTTACTTTGCTTGAAACACCAAAAACATTACTGGCTTCAATGCTCATCACAAATAGCTTTGTAAACATTGGTATCATTTTAATTTCTAACCTTTTAATGCAGAACTGGATCGATACACTGCACATGCATTTTGTTATTGAGTTTATTATTAAAGTAGTGGTAGTTACTTCTTTGCTTGTGTTGTTCTGCGAAGTTTTACCAAAGGTTTGGGCAACGCATCATAATATTTGGTTTGCATCATCGGCTTCCCTCATTATCGAAATATTCAACAGCATTTTTTTTCGTGTAAGCTCACGCCTGGTAAAACTCAGTGATAAAATTGAAAATAAATTTCACTCCGGATTATCAGGTATGGATAATACCCAATTGGATTATGCCATTGATCTGCTGCCCGATCACGAAGCCACAACAGAAGAAAAACAAATTTTAAAAGGCATAAGGAAGTTTGGCAATACTACCGTTAAACAAACCATGCGTACAAGGCTTGATGTTTGTGGAATTAATTATAATAGCTCCTTTAAAGATGTAATAAGCGAAGTGGAGGAAATGCATTATTCAAGGTTGCCTGTTTTTAAAAATAATCTTGATGAAATCATTGGTATTTTACATACTAAGGACCTGCTGCCACATCTGGATGAAAACCCTGAATACGATTGGCATACGCTAATGCGGCCTGTATTGTATGTGCATGAGCAAAAATTAATTGAAGACCTGCTGCAGGAGTTTAGAAATAAGCGTATGCATTTTGCAGTGGTGGTTGATGAATTTGGTGGAACATCAGGTATTGTAACGCTGGAAGATATAATGGAAGAAATCATCGGCGATATTCACGATGAATTTGATGATGAGATAAGTGGCAATAAAAAAATAAATGACTTCACTTATATTTTTGAAGGTAAAACAATGATAAATGATGTTTGTAAAGTATTGCATTTGCCCATTGAAACTTTTGATAAAGTAAGAGGAGACAGTGACTCACTGGCCGGATTGGTTTTGGAAATAGCCGGCGAATTTCCACAGGTAAATGAAGAAGTGCCTTGTGATAATTTTACTTTTATTCCGCTGGAAATAAATAAGAACAGGATAGAAAAAGTAAAAGTAAATATTAAACCTACTGAAGACAACAGGCAATAAGCAAATGAGAAAGTATTTTAATCCGGAAAATTATTTTATTGGCAATCGTCAATCGCCTATTGCTTATTTTATTTATTGCGTATTGGCAATTGCGTATTGCCTGTTTATTGCAAGCTGTAATTCTACTTATACTTCAAAACCCAAAGGATACTTTAAAGTTGATCTTCCTGAAAGGAAATATGTACAGTTCAGGAAAGAAGGATTTCCATATTCATTCGAATATCCTGTTTACGCAAATATTGTCAGGGACAGCACATACTTTGACAGCACCGCCGATAACCCCTTTTGGGTGAATGTAGATTTTCCTTCTTTTCACGGCAAAATATTCATCAGCTACAAAACAATAGGGGGCAAATCAATTTATAAAATAAAAACACCCACTGGTTATAAAGATTCGCTTGGAACCAACACGTTTCAGAATTTAATAAACGATTCTTATAAACTCACTTTTAAAAATGATGTAAAGGCTTATTCTATCGAGGATAGCGTAATGCATACCCCCAATAATGTGACAGGTATTTTTTTTAGAGTTGGCGGAAGCGTTGCCACATCAAAACAATTTCTTCTTACAGATTCAGTAAAACACTTCTTACGTGGAGCATTGTATTTTGATGCCACGCCAAATGAAGATTCTCTTGCACCT
Source organism: Chitinophagaceae bacterium (assembly GCA_028288585.1). Taxonomy (GTDB): domain Bacteria; phylum Bacteroidota; class Bacteroidia; order Chitinophagales; family Chitinophagaceae; genus Ginsengibacter. The sequence continues at coordinate 12,359 of JAQBNL010000092.1, forward strand.
GTAAACGCTTTTCTCCAGGAAGACCTAAGGCATCTTATTAATACCCTGCAATGGAGAAAGTAATTATTTTCTAGCCTTTAATTTTTTTTCTCTTATAGGGGCTCTCGAAAACATTTCCATGTTGATCCTCCTTTTATTATCAACCTGTAATGTTGAATCATTATTCACATCAGTTGTTTTTGCCTGGAGCATATCCATTAAACTTATTTTTTCGATAACAGGATTTTTTGTTTTTTCTGTAATAGCCAAATTTGGAATTATGCCGGTATAATGAACATCCTTAACTTTTGTTTTAGCAATTTTCTTTGCAGGTTTTGCATCTTTCTTAAATTCCTTTTTCGTATCTGTTATTATTTCTTCTTTAACTGCAGTTATTTCATTTTTCTTTTCGGGGATAACAGCTTCAGTGGTTTGAACATCATCAGTGTAATTAACAAGAATTCCCTGTTTTTTTGCATTGAAATAATCAGCAATGCCAAATACTGAGGCACAAATTATCAGTGCTACAGCGGTGTAAATGATCCGTTTCATAAATGATTGTTTTTTATGTTAGAAATGTTTTTAAATACGTCCTGCTTTTCCTGAATATTAAAAATTCTGCCACCAGCATATTTCCCAAAACGCTTATCCACAGCGATATTTCGTAATTATGCAAAAGGTCCATCCCGAAATAATAAAATAGAATATAATACACCCGGAACGTAACAGCAGTCATAGCCATACTGTAACTTCTTATCATCCATATTTTATGCGCCAACACATTTTTTTTCAAAATAGTTGTAAAGCCCTGCATGGTTGTATAGAACCAATACACCGCCATAAACATAAAAAGTATCCGTTCCCAATAAGAGCCTTTGGCAAAGAAGCTCATGTACAAACCGGTGGGGGCGCCCAGTAACAATACAACCATTACATAAATTCTGCCGCTCCAGATATGTATTCTTTTTCTTTTTTTAATTATTAAAGTGGAGAATTGAATTAATGCAGTGGAAATACAAACCATCCCCGCAAAAATGTGGGTATAAAAACTATACTTATAAATAGAGCGGGCAAATAAAACAGCTCTTTCCTGTATGAAAGAAAATTCCTGGCTAAAGGAAAAATAAGGAATTGTATTTCTCACTAAGAGAAGACTGAAGAAAACTACCGGTATCCAAAACAAAGCAGCTATAAAATATCTCACAGTAAGTTGCAGTGTAAGTTGGCGGCTGTTGATCATACAACTGATTTTGCTTTATGACTCATATGTTCAAACTATTACATAAGCATTCATCGTTATAAAATTGTTAAAGCAAAATGCCGCAATAAGATTTGTTTGTTTAGTAAGTTTGCAGAATGATAGCCATTGATAATGTTCTTATAAGCAACCAGGTGGTAGAAGAGCAGTTTGTTTGCGACCTGAATAAATGCAAAGGCGGCTGTTGTGTTGATGGTGATGCAGGAGCGCCGCTCGAAAATAAAGAGCTTAAGGAACTTAACGAAGTATATGATGCAGTGTTGCCCTATCTTTCAGAAGAATCGAAAAGAGAATTAGATCGGCAGGGAAAATATGTGTACGATAAAGAGTTTGGCTGGGTAACGCCAACGATCAATTCAAGTATTTGTGTTTATGGTATTACCGATGAAAGAGGAATTGTAAAATGTGGCATAGAGCAGGCGTATAACGATGGAAAGACAAAATGGAAAAAACCTATCAGCTGTCATTTATATCCTATCCGCACTAAAAAAAGCAGGAATGGTAAAACGGAATATGTAAATTATGAACCGAGAGAAGAGCTTTGTAAAGCAGGTTGTTCACTGGGCAAAAAATTAAAAGTTCCTACCTATATTTTTTTAAAAGATGCTCTTATTAGAAAATTTGGCGAAGAATTCTATGAAACATTATGTGCAACTGCCGAACATCAAAAACTTTCTACTGTATAAAAATTTATGAAGAAGGACTCCCCGTTATCAATCATTCTTATTGCCTGTATCATTATCATTACTGGATGCTCGGTTAACCAGGCCAAGATTGACAATAGCCTGAAAAAATATTTTGATTCTGCAAAAGTAGATGGCTGTTTTTCTATGGTTAATAATCAAACCGGCGCTGTTACAGTGTATAACATGAAGCTGGATACACAAAGGTTTTTGCCTGCTTCCACTTTTAAAATTGTAAACTCATTAATCGGTCTGGAAACAGGAAGAATTACCGATGAAAAAATGCTGATAAAATGGGATAGCATAAAAAGATGGAATGCTGACTGGAACCGGGATCTTACAATGGAACAGGCTTTTAAGGTTTCTGCAGTAAATTATTACCAGGAAGTTGCCAGGAGGATAGGAAGAGATACCATGAAACAATGGATAGATAGTTTGCATTATGGTAATATGAATATCAGCGGACCAATTGATTCATTCTGGTTGAATAATACTTTAAAAATTTCGCCTGATGAACAATTGGGCCTTGTTAAAAAATTATATTTTGATAAGCTGCCTTTTCAAAAGCGCACCCAGCAAATTGTAAAGGATGTAATGTTGCAGGAAAATAATACGCTCTATAAATTAAGCTATAAAACAGGATGGGGTTTTGACGAACAAAGTGCAATTGGCTGGGTTGTAGGCTGGATAGAAGAGAACAGGCATGTTTATTTTTTTGTAACACTTATAAAGAGTCCTGATAAAAAAATTGATATGCAGGCTGTGCGTATGAAGATTACAAAAAACATCTTAGCCCAATATGGATTTTTTAAGGGAGAAATGTAAATTCTATTTCACTTTGCTATAATAAAAGTAGTGTTAAACCTTTCGTATTCCTCTTCCTGGTTTATTTTTTGCCTTACCGTATTGCTTAATTTGCATTTAGCTTAAGTATCACTTTATATGTTTCGCTTTCAACACATTGAATTTTTATATGCACTTGCAGCTATTCCTTTTATGGTCTGGTTCTATTTTTTGTTGACAAGGTGGAAAAAGAATGCAATGAAAAAAATCGGTGATCCTCCATTGGTGAAGCAATTGATACAGGGTTTTTCTTCAAAGCTTTTTGCAGTAAAATTTATATTGATCCTGTTTGGATTTTCCTTGTGCGCCTTTGCCGTTGCAGATCTTGTAAAGCCTGAAGGCACTCAAAAAATAAACCGAAAGGGAATAGACGTGATGATTGCATTGGATGTGAGTAAAAGCATGCTGGCAGAAGATATTAAACCCAACCGTTTGGAAAGGGCAAAGCAATTAATTAGTAAAATAATTGATAAGCTGTCAGATGATAAAGTAGGAATTGTTGTTTTTGCAGGCAGGGCATACCTGCAAATGCCTTTAACAACCGATCATTCTGCCGCTAAAATGTATCTATCTTCTGCTTCTACTGATAATGTACCAACCCAGGGTACAGTTATAAGCCAGGCTCTTAAAATGAGCTATGCGGCATTCAATACAAAGGAAAAAAAATATCGCTCTATAATTTTAATAAGTGATGGGGAAGATCATGATGAGGATGCTATTAAAGTAACCAGGAGCCTTGCAGATGAAGGGGTCATGGTAAATACAGTTGGCATAGGCTCACCGCAGGGTGCACCAATTATGGATAATGAAACAAATGAGTACAAAAAAGATGAAAATGGTAATACGGTAGTTTCAAAATTAAATGAAGAAGAATTAAAGAGTATTGCCCAAAACGGGAATGGCTTATACCAGTTGTTTTCCGGCGCTGATGAAGTGGCAGACAATCTTCATAAAAAATTAATGACCATTGGGCAAACAACACTTACAGGCTCTTCATTCGGTGTGTATAAAAATTATTTTTGGTATTTTCTGCTTGCCGCTTTTGTTATTTTATTAATCGAAGGCTTCCTTCCTGAGAAAACAAAAATGAATGCTCTTAGAAAGGGATTACCCCTGTTATTTTTAATACTGGTTACAAATATTTCCTTTTCACAAAGCACCAAAAAAGAAATTATAAAAGGGAATGATGCCTACAAAAAGAAAGAGTATACCCAAGCTGTCGGCGCTTATCAAAATGCATTAAAGAAATCTCCCAATGCAACCGCTTATTATAATTTGGGCAATGCCCTATATAAAACTGATAAGCTTGATGATGCATTGAAGTCGTATGACAATACTGTACAAACTGCAAAAACAAATCCTGTTAAAGAGAGAGCATTTTATAACGGTGGTGTTGTACTGCAAAAACAAAATAAATTAGGCGAATGCATAAAAGCTTACAAGAATGCCCTGAAGCTTGATCCCAATGATGAGGAGGCACGCCAGAATTTACAAAGGGCTTTGCAGCAATTAAAACAACAACAGAAGCAGGATCAAAAGGATAAAAAACAAGATAAAAAGGATCAGCAGAAAGAAGATCAGAAAAAAGATGAGCCTAAGCCACAGCCTTCAAAAATATCAAAGCAGGATGCAGAAGAAAAATTAAAATCTTTATTGGAACATGAAAAAGATTTGCAGGATAAACTCCATAAAGTAAAAGCAAACTCAACTGACAAACCTAAAAAGGACTGGTAATCTCTTCCTGAATTATAATTAAAAACCCGGATAATTATACCCGGGCTTTTAAATTTATATTGGATTATTTACGGAGTCTGCCTGTTTTCTTGTCCTTATGTCTTCCTATTAAATAACCTGTTCCGGCTCCTACAGCGCCTCCCACAACAGCACCTTTAACACGGTGATTTTTGCTGATAAGAGCGCCTGCACCTGCACCAGCTACGCCGCCGATAATAGCGCCTTTTTTCCTGCTGCTTTTCTTCCTGGTTTGAGCATCTGCCAAATTAATTGTAAACGCAAATAATAACATTATCAGCGATAATACACGAATGATCCTTTTCATAACTTGTAGTTTTTATTATTAAGTTTTATAGATACCTGTACTTATTCCAAAATCAGGCCATTTACATCCTTCTTTTCATTAATCGTATTTTTGTAGGTAAATTTTAGAGTTTAAAAATGCAGTTATACGCTGAATCCTTAACGGAATACAAACGGCTGGCTACACTGGAAGTGAAAGTGGGGGACCTGTTATTGGGGAATTTTAATCCCATACGTATCCAGACCATGACTACGACTGATACCATGGATACTATTGCAACAGTTGAGCAAAGTATCAGGTGTATTGAAGCAGGGTCAGAATTAATAAGAATAACAGCACCCAGTAAAAATGAAGCAGAAAATCTTCTGAATATAAAAAATGAATTACGCAGGCGTGGATACAATACGCCGATTGTTGCTGACATCCACTTTACTCCTAACGCCGCTGAAATAGCAGCAAGAATTGTAGAAAAAGTGAGAGTTAACCCCGGTAATTATGTAGATAAAAAAAAGTTTGAATTACTGGAGTATTCCGACGCAGAATACATGGAAGAAATTGAACGCATAAGAGATCGGTTTACACCACTTGTAAAAATTTGTAAAGAGTATGGAACCGCCATGCGTATTGGTACCAACCATGGTTCACTGAGCGATAGAATAATGAGCCGTTATGGCGATACACCAATTGGTATGGTAGAAAGTGCGATGGAGTTTTTACGAATTGCAGAGAGTGAGAATTATTACAATATTGTTCTTAGTATGAAGAGTAGTAATCCGCAGGTAATGGTGCAGGCTTACAGGCTGCTCATACAAAATATGCATGCAGAACTTGGACATTGTTACCCTTTGCATTTGGGCGTAACAGAAGCAGGTGATGGGGAAGATGGAAGAATAAAATCTGCGATTGGTATTGGCACTTTACTGGAAGACGGCATCGGCGACACTATCAGGGTTTCGTTAACTGAAGATCCCGAATTTGAAATACCTGTATGTAAAAATATTGTAAAGAGATATAGCCAGCCTCCCCAAACCCCTCCGGTAGAGGGGCTTACCAACTCGCAAAGCCGTGAAAACGAATTTGAAAGTTCTCTTAAAAATAAGGAAAGAAATTCCAAATTAGCAGAGTCTTCAAAGTCCCTCTCCACCGGGGAGGGATTCAGGGAGAGGCTTCCTTACAATCCTTTTGAATATAAACGTAGGGAAACTTTTGAGGTAAGTAACATCGGCGCAAAACATCCGCCTGTTGTTATTGCTGATCTGTATAAAATTGAAAAGATAAAACATGAGGACCTGGAAGCAATTGGTTACACCTACGATGTTGTTACTGACAAATGGAATATCAGTGATATGGCGGCAGATTATTTATTTACCGCAGAACAACATCTTGATTTTGCTTTGCCGGGAACATTAAAAGTTATCTGCTATTATAATACATGGCTTGCTGCTGCCGATAAAGAAAAATATTTCCCCATTTTTGATGAACTACAATATGTTGATGATAACATTGCCAAATCAGCGGCAATTAATTTTGTAATGCTTGATTGTTATTCCGAAGGTTATCCATCAATTAATTTTGAAAATATTTTTTCAAAATTGAAGAATGATAAAACCGCAGTGATATGTTTAAGTTCTACCAATAAAAATGCTGTGCAGAGTATAAGAAAAATGTTTATTGAATTAGCAGAAAAAGAAATAAGCAACCCCGTAATTATTATTACAGACAGCACTCATCCAGCTATGGAAGAAAGTCTTATTCATTATGCAATAGAAACCGGGGCCTTGTTGCTTGATGGTTTTGGAGACGGCATTTGTTTAGGACATCAATTTGAAGATAAGAAAATACATACAGATTATAAATTACTTAACTCCATTGCCTTTGGAATTTTACAGGCAACACGAACAAGAATTTCAAAAACAGAATACATAAGTTGCCCAAGCTGCGGCAGAACATTATTTGATCTGCAGGACACAACTGCAAGAATTCGTGCCGTAACCAATCATCTTAAAGGAGTAAAGATTGCCATCATGGGATGTATCGTAAATGGCCCGGGAGAAATGGCCGATGCTGATTTTGGATATGTGGGCAGCGGTCCCGGGAAAATAACTTTATACAAAGGAAAAGAAGTAGTAAAAAGATCAGTTTCGGAAGATGTTGCTGTTTCTGAATTAATAAATCTTATAAAAGAAAATGAGGCCTGGGTTGAGCCCGCCTGATAATTATTCTTCATTTTAAATGCTCCGCCTAAGGCGGATTTGGGGTATGCAAACAGATTTTTTAGTAATAGGATCAGGAATTGCCGGACTTACATATGCTTTAAAAGTGGCGCAGGATTGCCCTGATAAAACCATAACCATTCTTACCAAAGCGCAAAGTGATGAAACCAATACAAAGTATGCCCAGGGCGGTGTTGCAGGGGTAATGGATATGGATCATGACAGTTTTGAAAAGCATATTGAAGACACTTTAATTGCCGGCGATGGTTTGTGTAACCGCAAAATTGTGGAGATAGTTGTAAAAGAAGGCGTGGAAAGAATAAGAGAGATTATCGAATGGGGAGCCAAGTTTGATAAAGATAAAGAAGGTGAATATACATTGGGTAAAGAAGGAGGGCATAGCGAATCAAGGATACTTCATCACAAAGATGTAACAGGTAAAGAAATGGAGAGAACCCTGTTAACCGCCATAAAAAATAAACCCAACATTAATCTTATCACTCATTGTTTTGTTGTTGATATTATCACCCAGCATCATCTTGGATTTTTAGTAACCAAGGCAACGCCGGATATTGCATGTTATGGGGTGTATGTAATAAACATGCAAACAAATAAGATAGAAAAAATCATTTCTAAAATTACTTTACTGGCAGCCGGGGGTAATGGCCAGGCGTATCGTACAACAACCAATCCTGCAATTGCAACCGGTGATGGCGTGGCAATGATATACCGTGCAAAAGGGAGAATAGAAAATATGGAATTTATCCAGTTTCATCCCACAGCTTTATACGAGGCGGGTGTTGCGGGACAATCATTTTTAATTACTGAAGCCGTGAGAGGCGATGGAGCTATTCTTCGCAATAACAAAGGTGAGGCATTTATGGAAAGATATGATGCAAGAAAAGATTTAGCGCCGAGAGATATTGTTGCAAGGGCTATAGACAATGAAATGAAAGTTGCAGGAACCGAACATGTGTTTCTCGATTGCCGGCATATGGATATAGAAAAATTTGTTCATCACTTCCCAAACATTTATGAGAAGTGCAGGTCAATCGGCATTGATGTTTCCATGCAAATGATTCCGGTTGCCCCGGCTGCACATTACAGTTGCGGCGGAATAAAAACAGATGAATGGGGAAGAACATCAATCAATAATTTATATGCTTGCGGGGAATGTGCCAGTACAGGTTTGCATGGCGCCAACCGGTTAGCCAGCAATTCTCTTTTAGAAGCAATGGTATTTGCTCACAGGTGTTATCTGGATGCAGTAAAAAAAACAGAAGAACTTCATGGCTCCCCATCCACCGGAGGGGGCTGGAGGGAGACTGCAGTTCCTGACTGGAATGCATCCGGTACAACAGCTCCAAAAGAAATGATATTAATTACCCAGAGCTTAAAAGAATTGCAATTGCTTATGAGTGATTATGTGGGTATCGTAAGAACAAATGTCCGTTTGGCAAGAGCTATGAAGCGGCTTGACCTTTTACATGAAGAAACCGAGGCACTGTACCAGGCTACCGAAATTTCACCACAACTTTGCGAAGTAAGAAATTTAATTACCGTTGGATATTTAATAACCAAAGGCGCCCAGTTAAGGCATGAGAGCAGGGGACTGCATTTTAATACTGATTACCCTTATAAAAGTGACAGGCTGCAGAATGTTGTTTTATAGCCGGTCTCTTATTCAATCTTATCTTTGATAAATGTATTACCTCGTTTACGGTATTCTATGGTTAATTTCCCTTTTGCCTTTCAGCGTTCTGTATTTTATTAGCGATGCATTTTATGGATTACTTTATTATGTAATTGGTTACAGAAGAAAAGTAGTGATGAATAATTTACTAATTGCTTTTCCTGGAAAGACTGAAAAAGAAAGAATACAAATTGCCAAAAAATTTTATCATAACCTGGTAGATTATTTCCTTGAATCAATTAAACTAATTACAATAAGTGATAAAGAATTTTACAAAAGATGCTCAGGAGATTTTGATGAGCTGAACCGCCTCGCCGCCACAGGTACTAATATTCAATTACATTCCGGACACCAGTTTAACTGGGAACTGGCCAACAGGATCTATTCGCAGAAACTCACCATACCTTTTGTACTGGTGTACATGCCAATATCAAATAAAGCGATAGATAAAATATTTAAAAAAATCCGTTTAAGGCATGGTACCGTTTTAATTGATGCAACTAATTACAGGAAGAACATGTTAGGAATTTATAAAAAGCAGCATGCCCTTGCATTGGTTGCTGACCAAAGCCCTGCCAACGGGCCGAGTGCTTTCTGGCTTAATTTTTTTTCAAGACCAACGCCATTTTTATATACACCTGAAAAAAGCGCCCAAAGAAGTAAGGTTCCTGTTGGGTTTGCAAGTTTTAAAAAAATAAAAAGGGGTTATTATAAATTTGAGACTACTATGATAACGCTAAATGCTGCCGATACTGAAAAAGGAGAACTTACCAGAAAGTACAGGGATTTTTTACAACAGCAGATATCAGAGCAACCGGATAATTATTTATGGAGCCACCGCCGCTGGAAATTTGAATATAAAGAGGAGTATGAAAAATTATGGATAGATTAATTTAATACGCTGGCATCTTTTTCTGTTTCAATATCTTTCTCTTCTTTAATTTTTTTCCAGCCGCCTAAAATATTACGCAGGTTATGATATCCCTGCCGCTTTAATAGCGATGATGCAATCACACTTCTGTAGCCACTGGCACAGTGAACATATAAATTCCGGTCATCTTCAACATTGGCTATCTGAACAATATCAGTCATTTCAGATAATGGCAGGTTAATTGCATTTTTTATATGACCATCCCCAAATTCTGTTTCTCTTCTTACATCCAGCACAGCAAGTTTCGGGTCATGCTTTATATCGAGCGCCAGTTCATCTGCTTCTACATCAATAATTAAATCAATTTGTTCTCCTGCATTCTTCCAGGCTTCAAAACCACCTTTCAAATAACCTTCCACTTTATCAAATCCAACCCTTGCCATACGGATAATGGTTTCTTCTTCCATACCTGCATCGGTAACCAAAATTATTTTTTGATGAAATGGAATTAATGTTGCCGCCCATTCTGCAAACCTCCCTTCAAGGCCAATAAATATTGAGCCGGGAACAAATCCCTGTGTAAAAACAGCACCCTTCCTCGTATCTAAAATGATAACGTCTTCATCCATTTTCTTTTTAAGATCCTCCACAGATAATGCAGTTAGTCCCTTGGTTTTAACTTCTGCAAGACTATCATATCCTTCTTTATTAATTTTTGCATTAACGGCAAAATAAGCAGGTGCAGCATCAAGGCCGCTGGTAACTGCTTTAATAAACTCTTCCCTGGATTGTGGCTGAAGGGCATAATTTGTTTTCTTTTGTTCACCGATAGTAGTAAAAGTATCAGGTCCTAAATTTTTACCACAACTGCTTCCGGGGCCATGTGCAGGATATACTATGAGGTCATCCTGTAAAGGCAATATTTTATTTTGTATGGTATCATACATTACCGAGGCTAATTCTTCTGTGGTCATATCACCGCTGCTCAGGTCAGGCCTTCCCACATCGCCTACAAATAAAGTATCTCCCGTAAAAATGCAATGTGGTTTTCCAGTTTCATCTTTTAATAAATAGCAGGTGGATTCTAAAGTATGACCCGGTGTATGTATAGCCTGTAAAGTAATATCACCAATAGAAAAAGTTTCTCCATCCTTAGCTACATGAACAGGAAAGCTGGTTTCTGTTTCAGGGCCATACACAATAGTTGCCCCTGTTTGTTTACTAAGGTCCAGGTGCCCGCTCACAAAGTCTGCATGAAAATGTGTTTCGAAAATATATTTTATTACAGCATTTTTTTCCTTAGCCAATTGGATATAAGCATCAATATCCCTTAACGGGTCAACAATTGCCGCTATGCCATTGCTTTCAATAAAATAAGCTGCTTCACTCAGGCAGCCGGTATAAATTTGCTTAACGTACATAGTAAAATATTACTGCAAAGATAACATAATAAAAAAAACGGATGCTGTTGCCGGCACCCGTTTGCACAATAAAATAATAATTTAACTAACCAGTTTGCTCACAAATTCATCAATAGCTTCAACTCTTTTCTTATTAATGGTATAATAAATGAATTTACCCTCTCTTTTGGTAGTTACTATGCCCGCCTTACGTAATATAGCCAGGTGCTGGGAAGCAACAGATTGCTCCAGCCTAAGCTTTACATAAATTTCCGTTACGGCGAGCTTATCGCTTTCATTAATAATTTTAATGATTTGCTGACGAAGCTTATGATTTAATGAACGTAATACGAGTGAAGCTTTTTTTACATTGTAGTAATTAATATGCAATGCATTCTCCCCCTCTTTACCAGGCTCCTGGCCTGCTAAATTTTGGATAGGTTCTGCAGACATGATTTTTGTTTTAATTTTTAAAATACAAAGATACAAAATACAAGGAAAGAGAAGGTAGTATAACTACTACGCGTTAGTTAATCAAAAAGGGGGCCCGTGCAGTTATGCGTCCGGCTTTGAAGGAGTATAAAACTCCTTTAAGTACAAAGGGGAGGCATACTTAATATCAGCAAAATTCTTACGTGCATAATTTTCATAGGCGAGTTGTGCCATAGCATTGGGAGACATGATTTTATCAATAAAAACAGCATTTTTATTATGCAGCATTTGTTGCAGTTTTACGGCACCGCTTCCTGAAAAATAAATTTTATTTCCTTTAAGGAGTTCCTTAAAAGAATCACCGTCTACAATCATTGAGCAAGGTTTTACTATTTCTGAAAGATGATAATCATAAACTGCTGTAAATACTTCCATTCTTTTTGCATCGATCATAGGGCAATACCATGCAGGTTTATCCTCCATTTTTTGAATAGATGAAAGCGCCATCGCTTCCAGTGTATTAATAGTTATCAAAGGAATATTCAATGCAAAACATAATCCTTTTGCGCTGGCCATGCCAACCCGTAACCCTGTATAGGAGCCCGGGCCCGCAGTAACAGCTACAGCATTTAATTTATTAATTAACAGGTTAGCTTTTTGTAATAATTCTTTTATAGCAGGCTGTAAAAAAGAGGCATGATCTTTTTGATTGGTGTTGGTGATAAAATTGATAACCTTATCTTTTTCAGATATGCTTATAGTTGCGCTTTCCGTAGCAGTATCTATATTTAATATTAATGCCATTAATTGTTGGATAATTCATTTTTCATTGCCGGTGCAATATTGTAACGGCTGTCTGTTTCACTTAGCTTTTGCAGGAGATTGTAAACTCTTTCTAACCCAATTTTTTTGCCCCATTCAAATGGCCCGCAAGGATAATTGGTTCCCAGCTTCATAGCGAGGTCTATCTCATCTTTACTGCTCACCGCTTCACCTAATGCAAAATATGCCTCATTAATTATCATAGAAATAATCCTTGCAGAAACCAGTCCCGGCTCATCTGCAATGGTAATATATTTCCATCCTGATTTTTCAAAAATATCTTTTACCATATCTTCATTCGCTGTTGCTATTTCCCATATCTCCCTGTTTACAAAGGTTGGCCAGCCATTTATACGGCTAAAATTTTCCGGCAGGCCCAGTTCTTTTAAAGTATTTATTGTAGAATTAATAAATACAGGTTTCCCTTCAAATACCTTATTATCTTCTTTATTGATGTCTTCTTTTAAAAGAAAAAATGCATCAGCAGGGCTGTAATTTGATAAATCTGAAAGACTTTTTATAAAAGTTACCTTTATATCCGCATGTAATTGTTTGTTTTGAAATTCCTGCTTAATAACATCATCTGCCAATACAATTATGTGCATGTAAGAAACTTTATGTAAAAATAGGTTTGTTAGTTGATGGAAAGTTTTGCAATTTTATCACTTACCTTAAAAGCTCTTATGACCAAAAAAATAATAAATACTTCAAAAGCGCCTGATCCCATTGGCCCCTATAACCAGGCAATACAATCGGGCAATATGTTATTTATTTCAGGGCAGGTAGCGTTAAAGCCGGGCACATCAGAAATGGCAAACGCTAATATTATTGAAGAGACACACCAGGTAATGAAAAACCTGAAATCTATTTTATCAGAAGCTGGTATGGATTTTAATGCCGTAGTAAAAACAACAATTTTTTTAAGCGATATGGAATTGTTTGGACAGGTGAATGAGATTTATGGAAAATATTTTGATGCCGATTTTCCGGCACGGGAAACCGTTGCTGTAAAGGGATTGCCCAAAAATGCCAATGTAGAAATAAGTATGATCGCCATAAGTAAAAACATAAATTAGTTGAAAAGACTTGTAATTATAACATCAAAAGCACACAACTATTTAACCTCTACCCTGCAACAAAAAGGATATGCCATTCTGCATGCTGAAAAAATAAATTACGAAGAATTATCAGCTATCATTAACCAGGCTGAAGGTCTTATAATAACAACCAGGCTTAAGCTTGATAAAGAAATTCTTGATAAAGCGATCAGATTAAAATGGATAGGCAGGCTCGGCAGCGGTATGGAATTGATAGACGTAGCCTGCGCCGAAAGCAAGGGAATAAAATGCGTGAGCAGTCCCGAAGGCAATCGTGATTCCGTAGGGGAACATTCCCTTGGCATGTTGTTAAGCCTGATGCATAAAATAACTTCCAGCTTTGAAGAAGTAAAAAATAATAAATGGATAAGAGATGCCAACAGGGGTGTTGAGCTGGGAGGAAAAACGGTTGGCATTATTGGCTATGGAAACACAGGCAGCACCTTTGCCAGGTTGTTAGCCCCATTTAATGTTACTGTTCTTGTTTACGATAAATATAAATCTGATTTTAGTGCAGGCTATATTAAAGAAGCCAATTTTGAACAGGTTTGTAAATATTCTGATGTGATAAGCTTTCATGTTCCGTTAAAAAATGAAACGCATCATATGGCAGGCAAAACATTTTTTAATTCATTGGAAAAGCAACCATTCTTTCTTAATACAAGCAGGGGAAAAGTAACCGATACTGCTGAACTGATAAATGCATTGCAAAACGGTAAGGTCGCCGGTGCCGGTTTAGATGTACTGGAAAATGAGAATTTTGAAACCTATACAAATGTAGAAAATGACCAGCTGGACTGGCTTTTACTGCAGCCCAATGTTATAATTACGCCGCATATTGCGGGTTACAGTAACGAAGCTTTTTATAAAATGTCGAAAATTTTATTGGAAAAACTCCAGTTGGAATAATATTAAATTTTTCTATCTTTATACAATACAACGCTTCAGTAAATATGGGGCGTTGTATTTTTTTTCGATACCCGAAAGAATAATACCTATAAAAATGATTTATGAGCAGTGAAACAAATTATGTAAAAAAAGAAACGTTTGAGCAGATGAAGACGGAGCTGCAGCACATGAAAGGTGTTGAGCGGCCTGCGGCTTCAAGAGCTATTGCAGAAGCAAGGGAAAAGGGCGACCTTAAAGAGAATGCCGAATATGATGCAGCCAAAGAAGCACAGGGAATGCTGGAAGCAAAAATAAAACAGCTGGAAGGTGTACTTGCCACTGCCCGTATTGTGGATGAAGAAAATATTGATACCAGTAAGGTTTCTATTTTAACCAAGGTTACCCTTACCAATCTTAATACTAAAAAGAAAGTTACCTACCAGATCGTTTCTGAAAAAGAAGCTGATCTTAAACTTGGTAAGATATCAGCATTCTCGCCAATTGGCAATGGATTGCTGGGAAAGGTTATTGGAGATACCGCAGAGATAACGGTGCCTGCCGGGGTGATTAAGTTTAAGATAGAGGATATTACTGCGTAGGAGTTTTTAAGTGATACGTTTTAAGTTATAAGTATGCAACAACTCACCATTACAGAAGCTCAGCAAAAAGTAGATGAATGGATAAAAACTGTTGGGGTAAAATATTTTAACCCGCTTACTAACCTTGGCATATTGATGGAAGAAGTGGGAGAGCTCTCCAGGCTCCTGGTAAGAATTTATGGCGACCAGTCGTTTAAAGAAAGTGATAAGAACAAAAAACTTAGTGATGAGATGGCAGATATACTGTGGGTATTACTTTGCCTTGCCAACCAAACCGGTGTTGACCTTACAGAAGCTCTCCATAAAAATTTTGAAAAGAAAAGTTTACGGGATGCGGAGAGACATAGAGAGAATGAGAAGTTGAGGTGATTAAAATTAATACTACTTAGAGTAACATGGTTTTGATATCATTGGAGCTAAGTAATGCTAAAACTCCTTTTATAATTTCACTTTTCTTCGATTCATCTACTATTCGTTTATCTTCTATTTCGTAGTATCTAATTTTATCTTGAAAGATAACTATGTCATGTTCTTTACCATTCAATAATTCAGAATCAATAAAATATTTCTCATTGTCTTTCTGATATAATAACCCTGTAAGCCCCAGAATCTCAACCCTACTTCCTTCTTTATCAAAAATTTCATTTACATTTTTCATTTTAGTTTTCATTTCAGTTTGTTAAATGTAGCAAATTCTAGTTTTTCATTGTTGCTCAAAGGTATGCCGATGAAGTGATTGTGACCCTTCGCCTTACTCAGGATAAACTCCACGATGATGCTATGAAAAAAGGAGGCTGGTATCATAATTACTATTACACTTTCAAACAAAGAATGTAATCAGAAAATAAAAAAGAGCTTCAAAGTCTCCCTTCAGGGAGATTTAGAGGGTTGGTTGTTTTCTTATATTTGCAGCCTTATGGCAGATGCAAATATTTTTCCGGCGCTGATAGCACATTGCAAAGAGTATGGCTACATTTTTCCTTCCAGCGAAATTTATGATGGATTGAGCGCTGTATATGATTATGGACAGAATGGTTCACAGTTAAAAAAGAACATCCGTGACTATTGGTGGAAGAGCATGACCCAGTTGCATGAAAATATTGTGGGCATTGATGCTGCAATTTTTATGCACCCCACAACATGGAAAGCCAGCGGGCATGTGGATAGTTTTAGCGACCCGATGATCGATAATAAGGACAGCAATAAACGTTACAGGGTTGATCATTTGATTGAAGGTTTTGCAGAGGAGCTAAGAGATAAAGGAGGTGAAGGAGATAAAGAGAAGGCAGATGAGATCATTGGTTCTATGGAAAAATTAATAGCAGCGGATGATTTTGAAGGATTAAAAAAACTAATTGAAGACAATAAAATAAAATGCGCCATAAGTAAAACCTGCAACTGGACAGACATCCGCCAATTCAACTTGATGTTCTCAACAGAGATGGGAAGTGTTGCCGAAGAAGCCAATACCATTTATTTACGCCCCGAAACTGCACAGGGAATTTTTGTAAATTTTTTAAATGTGCAAAAAACAGGAAGAATGAAAATTCCTTTTGGCATTGCACAAACAGGTAAGGCTTTCAGGAATGAAATTGTTGCAAGGCAATTTATTTTTCGCATGAGGGAGTTCGAACAAATGGAAATGCAGTTTTTCATTCGCCCCGGCACACAGATGGAATGGTACAACTTCTGGAAAGCTGAAAGATTAAAATGGCACCAGAGCATTGGCATCCCTGCAGAAAAATTAAAATTTCATGATCATGTAAAGCTTGCCCACTATGCAGATGCGGCCGTTGATATAGAATTTGAATTTCCCTTTGGTTGGAAAGAACTGGAAGGCATTCATTCAAGAACTGATTATGATCTTAGCCGCCACCAGGAATTTTCTAAAAAGAAATTACATTATTTCGATAATGATATCGATCCTTCTACCAATAAACCTTACGGCAATTATATTCCTTATGTAGTGGAAACATCTGTTGGTCTTGACCGGTTG